>NZ_JAAHGN010000484.1:0-5478 GCF_010672485.1 Moorena sp. SIO2C4
TATTTTATAGCCGTCGCTGCCCCTTTTGGCTACAACCAGTATCAATTACTAGTCATCGAGCAGATTGCCAACTGGCAAGCGTGCTGGCGTGAAAGTGGCACTAACCCAGTTGTTGTAGAACCTCTGCTGCTCAACTTTGACTTTACAGGAATTTGTGGGCGCAGTACAGACAGCAACGGCTATTCTATGCGTGTCGATAGTCAAGACTTCGGCCTAGACTATATGCTCAGAGTGGTTAAACGCAATGGCGAATTGGTACTAGTAGGGAGTCACCGTATTGACCGCAATGCCCCAGACATTGAGCTTGGCCGCACCAGAGGTTTGGCTAATGGCTTTCTCAAAATCTTTCTTGATCCTGGTTGGCGATTTACCAAACGTATGTATCAGGGCAAACAATTAGGTCACATCTATCTTACCTATGGTGCGATCGCTAATACTGTAGCGCCACAGTGGACGAGTAGCCCTCAACCCTCACCACCTACTCCCAGCAGGGAATATATTTTTACCAAACCACAAGCCCAACCCAAGACTAGTGGTGAACGTTTTCCTGGCACTAGCCCTGAAATTCCACCACCTGCACCGGCAGAATCGTCAAATGATGGCATACCAGTGTTTGAGGGGTTCTAATTAATAGGAGATACTAAGTTGACTTGGTTTCGCCCCCCTAACCCCCAGGGCTGTTTCTTGGGTCGGACTAGAATTTCACGGGTAGGGAGATAGGGAGATAGGGAGATTTTTGCTAATATAGGGGTTTTTACCGTAACACAACCCTAATGAGATACACAGGATTGTATCTCTGTTCCCTGTTCCCTATTCCCTGTTCCCTTTGAGCAATTTAGGTATCCCAATCTAAATACTGAACAGCTTTCCATCACGCTGAAATCACTTCAAAATCAGAAATCGTCTCAATCCATACCCGTGCTCCACACTTGAGGGGATCATCTGGACGATACATCACCCGACAGGGGCCATTGACCTCCACCGTATGACCGTAAACATTTTTAGTGCCTCGCTTGACCGTAATCACAGGATTCCGGTCCCCCGTCTTGAGATTGTTGCGAATCACCCTCTGGTTAACATGAATCACTGTCTTAGTGTACTCTGTACGCTTTGACCAGTTCCGTTTTGGTCCGCGAGTGCCAGGGGTGACCACCGGCATACCATCAAACAAAGGAATCACCCAAGTTCTACCCACCTTATAAGCGCCTTTAACTCTGCCTTTGCCCAGAAGGTAACGGACGCGAGTGGCAGAAACACCAAGTAATTCAGCGGCTTGTGCGGTGGAAATCATCATAGGGAGTAAACCATTGCTTTTACGATATTATTACTTTAACACACTTGTTCTGAAAAGGCAAGGATATAGTAAAACTATTGCATTAGCATAATTTAAAGTCATAGGGTCAATTGGGATTAGTGAGATTAATGGGATTAGTGATATAAAAGGGTGCTAACAAAAACTATTGCATTACCGCAATTTAAAGGAGTAATAGGTTTAATGGGTTAAATAGGGTAATAAAGAAAAGAGGGTGCTCAAACAAACTATTGCATTGTCACAATCTCAAGCAATGGGGTCAACTGGGATTAGTGGGATTAGTGACGGTAGTGGGGTAAAATAGTTATCTAAGACTATTGGATTGTCGCAATTCAGTGCTAAGTGGCTCAGTGCTGAGGGTGAGAATAGTGCTAATAGCTGACAGCTGATAAGTAGCTGGACAAAAATGAACCTCGTAGCTGTATTAACTTGTGTAAAGTTACTAAAAGTCCATCTGTTCCCTGCTCCCTGCTCCCTGCTCCCTGTTGCCTGTTGCCTAAAACCAAAAAACTTGTACCTCACCTAATTTAAAACCGCTATATTGCGGTTCTCATAGTAATGAGAATTGCTATCAATAAATCAGGTACTGTGTAATCACTTACGTCCGATTACTTAAACTATAAATTATAAATTTAAAACTACCCATGGTTCCAACAATTACTGCAAAAGAGATTACCTTACGTCAATTAAGACACAGATTCCATCTAGAACGAACTGATGATGAAAATTTTTTCAGAGAATGGCAAGACGATTTACCAGAACTGACGGATTTTGAGAAGCAATTGCTAGGGCAAGTTAAAGAAGAGTATCTGTACTTATCCGAGTCTCCGTTATTGGAAGTGATCTTAAAAATGGTGATAATATCGCCATTACTGAGACTAGCAGGATTTGATCGTCATCCCTTTGAAATCACAGCAGAGAAAGAAGTTAAAATCACCTCCGAAGATGAGGGTATGATTGTTACTGGACGTATTGATATTCTGATTTTTAAACCAGAATTCTGGGTTACTGTAATTGAAGCAAAAGGAACAAAATATGCCTTAGCAGCTGGAATTCCTCAAGTCTTAGCGTATATGTTGGCTAATCCTAATCCAGAGCAACCTGTCCTGGGGTTTATCACCAATGGAAATGAGTTTAAATTCCTAAAGATGACAACTCAAAAGCCACCTAAATATGCTCAATCCTATACATTCGCTCTTGAGAACAAAGATGATTTTTACACTGTTATGAGGATCTTAAAACGTATTAACCAAACCATCCAAAATCCGTAGTCAGCTGTCAGCAGTCAGCTGTCAGCAGTCAGCTGTCAGCCGTCAGCTGTCAGCTTATTTTATTCAAAAGCTGTTCGCACCTTCCTCTTTTATTCAAAAGCACCTCAAGTAGCTTGCCCATTAGCTGATAGCACCTCAAGTAGCACCATCTGTAGCGCATTACCTGATAACTGATAGCTATCAACATCTTGACGGGGTTGTCCAGGATAACTGATCTACTCGCGCCCCTCAGCAAAATGTCCAACTTTTCCTGGATGGTTTAGCTTACTGCTCAGAGGATATCTCCCAAGTTTTTTGATACTGAATTTTGCCCCCCTGACCCCCCAACTTTGGGGGGAACAAGAGTCAATTTGCTTCTAAAAGTCCCCCGAGCGAGGGATTGCTCGCTCGGGGGACCAACGGGGGCTTGGATGTAGCAAATGAGACTTCTCAGACAACCTCTCAGAAGCAGTTTCTGTACCATGGGCGTAGCGTATTAGCTGACTGCTTACATTTCCTGGAAAGGACTTTACCTTTTTCGCAAAAAGCATTATTATCGAAACGAGGGAGTTTGAGGGAACTATAAAACCCCGTCGGACATGACGAGTGTTAGCTGACGAACACGATGTCATAGGGCGGGGATACATGGACTCCCTCAAGCCAATTGAGGGGTTAGATGCCCCGATAATTGGCAAATTTCTTAAATATTTACACAACATTATAGCCCATGTAAGCTATAATTTGGCCATGCTAACCATGACCTACGAGTACAAACTAGAACCAACTGCCGAACAGATTGAATCTATCGAGCAAACCCTAGATATTTGTCGTTCTGTCTGGAATTTTGCCCTTAGGCAGCGTAAAGATTGGTGTGCATCTCGTAAGTCACCTATTAATGCTTGTTCGATTCAATCCGAGTACATCATTTCTGCCGACGAACCATTTCCGAATTACCATAAGCAAGCCAAGCAATTAACTCAAGCCAAGAAACTCTATCCTCATCTGAAAACAGTTCACTCTCAAGTACTACAACAAACCCTAAGAACTTTAGATAGAGCTTGGGACGATATGAAAGCCAGAGGTTTTGGTTGGCCTCGCTTTAAGAATAAGTATCGGATGCGGTCGTTTGTCTTTCCACAGTTAGGAAAAGACCCAATTAGAGATGATGGGATTAAGTTCCCAAAACTGGGATGGGTGAAATGGCGACAGTCAAGGCCTATTCCCTTTGGGTTTCAAGTCAAGCAAGCGAGGATAGTTAGAAAAGCATCTGGTTATTTTGTGATGCTGTCACTACAGCTAAATGTCAATGTCTCTAGTCCCATGCCTCACGGTCATCCTAGAGGTTTGGACTTGGGGTTTGACACGGACGGCTTTAATTTCCGAGGCAACCTCGGAAATCGCGTCCTCAAGTTTGTAGCTACCAGTGATGGTGAAGAGATTAAGCGACCTCGATTTCTGATCACCCTACAGCGCAAGCTGAAATTGCTGCAACGTAGGCTAAAGAATAAGCAAAAAGGGTCAAATAATAGATACAAGCTAAACCAGAAAATAGCTAGACTACATCAGCGCATATCTGACACTCGTAAAGATTGGCACTTTAAACTAGCTCATCATTTGTGTGATGGTGCTGGCATGATATTTGTTGTTGGCGAAGCCTGTCCGAAGGCACACACTGGCAAAAAAACTCTAGATATTCGCTTTCACCACTGCGATGAGTGTGGATACAGAACCACAAGAGATGTAGCAGCTAGTCAGGTTCTTAGAAATAGAGGGTTAAATGCCGTCGGGCAGACGGTAGTAGAAAATGTCTGTGGACTGGAAGCGACGGGGAGTATCGGTCACGATACTCTAGTTGGCACGGGTCGAAGCAGAAAACCTAATTCGCGAGAGTTAGGAATCCCCTCCCTCAAAGTGACTGAGCATAGGGAAGTTGCTTAGGGAGGGGAGGATGTCAATGATCAGGTGCGACAGCTGTATACCAACTATGGTATCTTCACCATAGTGGTAATTTAGGTAAGGGTAACTGACGCTATGTAGCTGATACTGTGACTGTTATCAATAACTTATAGGTTATTAACAAGCACGGTTAATTGCCTAGCAACATCTAGCGCAATCCACTAGTGAAAGCAGCAACTAGTTTGGTAAAACTACCTAGGGAGTCTAGTTAACTAATGGGATAAACCTATTAGAAACTAAGAGCAGTGACATGAAGTATCCGGAATATCCATAAAAACCAATAGATTGACAGCCGGGACTTGCATGAAAAAAAATACCAATTAAAGTAGGGTGGGGAACCTAATTTAATCTATAAAACTGAAAACCAACTTTTTTGCCTATCCGACAAGCTAAAACCTGGTATTTTATTTTTTTGCTACTCCCTAATCATTTGGAGTTGAGATAAGCAGCTTTCCCCAAATCAAAAAAGAATGGAAAAATTATATAGTGTACACCCTAAGTACCTCGAAACAGTCAAATTAGTTTGGAAGCGTAAGCGTCGGGGAAGAGATATAGACCTAGCTAATGAATTAGATTTAGACTTGCCCATTGTTAATCTTTTTCTGATCGGAAAGCCCATTAAAGGTCTTTTCTTTGTAGAAATTTGTCAAGCATTGCAGTTAAACTGGCGAGAAATCGCTGGTTTAGATTTACTGGAAACTCCAGTGAAATCCTCAGAGATTGAAGTAGATACTAGTGAAGTAGATACCGTCGATACCAGTGATGGGATTGGCCCTAGGCCAAGCTACGCGAACGCAAAACCAAAGCCTATCGAAGAGGTGAACACCGTTGATGACGCTTTAGGGGAGTTAGTGGACACCCTCAAAGAAATGTTACGTCGCCTGACCCGAAAAGCTGGAAATATACTAAAAGCAGACCGCACCAGTATTTTTTTACTGGATGAGCACAGTAACATCCTCA
>NZ_JAAHGN010000485.1:0-5472 GCF_010672485.1 Moorena sp. SIO2C4
GGGGTGTGATTGCTGTTGAGCCAGTTCAGGCCATGCGGGAGGCGGCTACCCGTAACCTGAAGATTGCTGCTCAAGACAATTCCTGGTTTGACCAGAGTTTTGTGGAAATTCGGGAAGGGGATGCCTTTGCCCTACCTATGCCAGATGATTCTGTAGATGTGGTTGCTCAGAATTGCCTATTCAACATCTTTGAACCGGCTGACCTGATGAAGGCACTCAAAGAAGCCTATCGAGTCTTAAAACCAGGTGGACGACTGTTAATGAGTGACCCCATTGCAACTCGTCCGATTCCACCCCATCTACAGGAAGATGAGCGGCTACGAGCTATGTGTCTGTCTGGTGCCCTCACTTATCAATCCTATGTCCAGCACTTGGTCAGGTCAGGTTTTGGTCAAGTAGAAATTCGAGCAAAGCGTCCCTATCGGCTTCTGGATTGCCAAAACTACAACCTCGAAGAACCCCTGCTGCTGGAAAGTCTGGATTCTGTTTCTTTCAAAGTTGTGATCCCAGAGGATGGACCATGTATTTTTACTGGCAAAACAGCAATTTACATGGGCGCGGAAGAGTTTTTTGATGACAATGCGGGACACATCCTCTCCCGTGGTGTGCCAGCCGCTGTTTGTGATAAAACAGCCGCGAAATTAGGAAAGGTCAATCCAGAAGAAATCTTAATCACCGATTCAACTTGGCACTATATTGGTGGTGGTTGTTGTTAGAGATCAAGGATAAAGTCTGTTCGCCGACGCTACGCGAACAGACTTTAGACTTAATAAGTCTCACAATCCCAAGGCGATAAAAATATGATTAAAACAGACGTTTTAGCTGTTACACCGTTCCGCAAAAAACTGCAAGCTCCCTTAAGTAAACAGCCAATCACGGTTTTACAAATTAATCTGGGGAAGCGTTGTAATCTAGCTTGTAGTCACTGCCATGTGGAAGCTGGTCCTAAGCGAACTGAAGAACTTTCTCCAGAAATTTGTGACCAGCTTATTAAGCTGATTTATCAGTTTCCTCAAATTAAGACCGTTGACTTGACTGGTGGCGCACCAGAGATGAACTATGGCTTTAAGCCCTTAGTTGAAGCAGCATACCAAACCGGAAAGGAGGTGATTGTTCGGTCAAATTTGACCATTTATTTTGAACCGGGATATGAGGATATACCTGACTATTTCGCTAAGCACCAATTACGAGTAGTGGCTTCTTTGCCTTGTTATCTGGAAGATAATGTAGATAAAATGCGCGGCCAGGGGGTTTACGATGGTTCGATTCGGGCGATTCAATGGCTGAATCGGTTGGGCTATGGGAGAAACCCCAAATTAATTCTTGATTTGGTCTACAATCCTTCGTTGCCACTGAGTGAAAAGTTTTCTCTCACTCCTAATCAGGTTAAGTTGGAGAAGGATTATAAAGTGTTCCTAAAAGAACAGTTTGATCTTGACTTCAACCAGCTATTTACAATTACCAATATTCCTGTTGGTAGAACAAAGTTTCATTTAAAACGCACCAAGCTATATGCTCCCTATATGGTGTTTCTAGAAAACAGTTTCAATGCCACTACGGTGGAGCATTTGATGTGTCGCAATGAACTGTCTATTGACTATTTGGGTAATGTCTACGATTGCGATTTTAATCAGATGGAAAATGTAGCAGCAACCTCTGGCACTGGAGAAAGGTTGACAGTTAGTAAACTTATCGAAGCAGGAAGTTTAGACATCATTGAGGAAATTCGCACTGCTTCCTATTGTTATGGCTGTACAGCAGGGTCTGGTTCCAGTTGTGGTGGTGCTTTGATTTGATCCAATCAGAGTTTTTTTTGATTATAATATGAATGGATTTTCATATCAATAATAATTCAACTGCTGACCAGTGCTGAATCATGAACTCAAAAAGTCCATCATCTCAAGCCTTCTGTGTCCGTAAGCTGAAAGTTTTAGCGGACAACACTCGTCTCACTGTTCTGGAAATCCTGATGGAAGGACCAAAACATGTTGGAGAGCTCAAGGCTGTTTTGGGAATAGAGCAAAGTCTGCTATCCCATCATCTCAGAGTTTTGCGGGATGAGGGATTTGTTAGGGCGACGCGAGATGGTAAGGCGGTGCTTTATCAGTGTTCGCTAACCATTCGGCAAGCCAATGGTAATAGAGCAATTGATTTGGGATGTTGTTGCCTCTGTTTTGATTAACAAAGTGCTGAGTAAGTGCTGAGTTTTGAGCTAAGCATTCAGCTGAATGCTTAGCTGAGCACTCTCACTAGTTTCTAGATAAGATGACTGACTGATGATTGATGAAAAATTTAACAACTCTCGCATCAATGTCTATGGGTTTAGTAGCTTGCTTTTGGCTACAATCCTGTGCCCAATCCCCAGAAGTAGCAACCCAATCAAGGGATCAGTTGCAGGGTAAGTTAGTTTTAACCGGTTCTAGTACAGTAGCCCCCCTGGCGTCGGAAATTGGCAAGCGTTTTGAATCAGAAAATCCTGGTGTACGGGTGGATGTGCAGACAGGAGGGTCGTCTCGGGGTATTGCAGATACTCGCCAAGGAGTCGCTGATATTGGGATGGTGTCTCGTGACCTCAAGCAGAGCGAGAAAGATCTGCAAGGGTTTGCGATCGCTCGTGATGGGATTGGCATTATCGTCCATAAAACTAATCCGGTGCAATCCCTAAGTAATGAACAGATTGTGGATATCTATCAGGGCAAAATAGATAACTGGCAAGATGTGGGAGGCAAAAGGGCACCAATTACAGTAGTTAACAAAGCTGAGGGTCGCTCTACCTTGGAGTTATTTCTCAAGTACTTCCAGCTTAAAAATAGTGAGATTAAGGCAGATGTGGTGATTGGGGATAATGAGCAGGGGATTAAAACAGTAGCGGGTAATCCTAATGGGATTGGTTATGTCTCCATTGGCACAGCAGAATATAGCAGCAAACAGGATGTTCCGATTAAATTACTGCCCGTTGCTGGAATAGCGGCAACCACAGAAAATGTTCAAAACGGCACATTCCCGCTATCTCGTTCCCTGACGTTAGTGAGCAAAACTATTCCGGTTGGGTTAGATAAAGCATTTATTGAGTTTTCGCGATCGCAAAAGGTACAAGACATTGTTAAAGAGCAAAACTTTGTCCCCCTCGAAGAATGAAGAATGAAGAATGAAGAATGAAGAATGAAGAATGAAGAATGAAGAATGAAGAATGAAGAATGAAGAATGAAGAATTATACCTTTGCTCCTTACCAATTCCCAATTCTAAATTCCCAATTCTAAATTCCCAATTCTAAATTCCCAATTCTAAATTCCCAATTCTAAATTCTAAATTCTAAATTCTAAATTCTAAATTCCCAATTCTAAATTCCCAATTCTAAATTCCCAATTCTAAATTCTAAATTCTAAATTCTAAATTCTAAATTCCCAATTCTAAATTCTAAATTCTAAATTCCCAATTCTAAATGCTCAATTTTTTTCGGAGTGATACTCTCCTGATCTCGATCCTACAAGGCTGTGCTGTGGTGGCTGGTGCTATCGTGGTGCTGATTCTTGTGTTCCTAATCACGGAAGCCCTGCCAGTATTGGGACAAGTGGGATTACTCCCCTTTTTTACCGATCCATCCTGGCATCCTGCGGAGAGTCTTTACAACTTCACCCCCATGCTTTGGGGTACCCTATTCGTCACGGCTGGGGCGATGGTAGTAGCCACACCCCTGGGCATTCTATCTGCAGTCTTTTGTCAGTATTACGCGCCTTCATCCATTGCTGGACTTTATCGACGGCTAATTGAATTGTTGGCAGGGATGCCCTCAGTTGTTTACGGATTCTGGGGTTTGGTGGAGCTAGTTCCCCTAATTGGACGCTTCCAACCACCAGGAGCCAGTCTTCTAGCTGGAATTGCGATTCTGACCCTGATGATTTTGCCAACTATTGCTCTGACCGCAGACGCTAGCTTTGCCAAAGTCGCTCCAGAATACCTAAAGGGAGCAGCGGCTCTGGGACTATCCCGCTGGGCAACAGTCAGAGGTGTTGTGTTTCCGGCTGCTAAGTCGGGGCTGTTTACTGGCTTGATTTTAGGAACAGGACGGGCGATTGGAGAAACTATGGCGGTGCTGATGGTGTGTGGCAATGTGGTGCAAATTCCCAAAAGCTTATTTGAGCCGATGCGAACTCTTACTGCCAATATCGCCTTGGAAATGGCTTACGCTATGGGCAATCACCGCTCAGCACTTTTTGTCAGTGGCTTGCTGCTGATGGCAATAATTTTGGTACTGGTAGCAATTGCAGAAATGATCAGCAAGGAAGGAATCTATGAGTAAGAATCCTACCAAAACCAAGCCACAAGCCACAACCGACAACCTGCAACCTGCAACCGACAACCGACAACCGACAACCGACAACTTCCAAGTTTCAACAGTGATGATTTGGGCGATCGCACTGTTCGTAACTGCTGTATTCCTCTGGATTTTGAGTGATATCGTCTGGCACGGTGTCGGACAAATTAACTGGGAATTCCTGACTACTGCACCAAAGAATGCTGGACGGGAAGGAGGGATTGGTCCAATTCTGGTTTCCACTGTCCTAATTTTGGGTGTATGTATGACCGTTTCTATTCCGATTGGAGTAGGCACAGCAATACTGCTAGCTGAGTTCACAGATACTAAGAGTATTTTCGGGCGTCTGGTTCGTCGTAGCTTAGATGTGCTAGCAGGGGTACCGTCGATTGTGTTTGGACTATTTGGCAATGCCTTTTTCTGCAAAACCCTAGGGCTAGGCTTTTCGATTTTATCTGGGGGGTTGACATTAGCCTGTATGGTGTTGCCAATCCTAATTCGATCAACAGAGGAAGGGTTTCGCGCCGTTAGTGATGATTATCGGCTTTCTGCCACTGCCCTTGGTTTATCCCGCACTACCACTCTCTGGAATTTGCTGTTACCAGCCGCAGCACCGGGACTAGTGGTGGGATTAGTGTTAGGGATAGGGCGAGCGATCGCTGAAACAGCAGCACTGATATTTACTAGTGGTTATGTGGATCGGATGCCAGAGTCTTTGCTCGATTCTGGGCGATCGCTCTCGATTCATATTTTTGATTTGTCGATGAATGTAACAGGGGGAAATGCTAATGCTTACGCCTCAGCTTTAGTGTTGCTAGTGTTGTTGTTGCTGATTAATGGTACAGCAGCATGGATGGCTGAGTATTGGTTGCATCGGAGGGTGGAGTCTGTTTGTAAGCAATCAGCAATCAGCAATCAGCAATCAGCTTTTTGAATAAAATAAGCTGATTGCTGACGGCTTACCTAATTACTAATTAACAATTATAGCGTTTCTCGTAGCTATGAGGTACACATTATTTTTGCCCTCTTCCCACTTCCGACTTCCCTCTTACCTGCTCCGTTCGCGTAGCGTGGCCTAAGGCCTCAGTCCCTGCTCCCTAAAACCCAGATATTTGTACCTCACAAGTCTTAGAATTGCTAGAACATTAACAATTCC
>NZ_JAAHGN010000486.1:0-5456 GCF_010672485.1 Moorena sp. SIO2C4
CGGATGGTACCGTTCTAAATGGATATCGGTAGATTCACACGGATCGTCGTCTTCAGTAGAAATGAGCAATACTTGGTTATATTGCTGCAAAATGTAAGCATAAATTGGTTCGAGCTGAGTCAGAATCGAATCGAGCCAGGCGCGACGCCGTTCTGGTGCTCCTCGCACTAGTTCCAAATCTAAGCTAGAAAACTGTACCGCATTCAGAATACCTAAAAAGTCCAACTGCCGACGTAAGGATTCTTGATTGAGAGCAACAGTACGTCGTCCTTGAGTGCGCAAGGTTAATCCTAGTTCTACTGAACCATAGGTTCGTTCTAGAGTAGCCCGAATCTCCGCAATGGGAGTAGTTTCTAAGACCAATTCGCGATCGCGTACTGACCGATGACTCTTGAGGGTAGAGAGCAACTCTACTGCCTCCAGTAGATTCGATTTCCCCTGAGCATTATTACCCAGCAAAATTGTCTTGGGAGCATCGAAGTTGACCAGGCAATCTCTGTAGTTACGAAACTGTCGCAGGTGTAGGCTCTTAAGGTACATCCATTTAAGGTTACAGGTTGGGGGTTAGCAGGTTAGTAGGTTAGCAGGTTGAAGGTTAACAGGTTGAAGGTTAACAGGTTGAAGGTTAACAGGTTGAAGGTTAACAGGTTGAAGGTTAACAGGTTGTTCCCCCAAGGCGTCCCTTATAGGGTAGGTTAGCTGGTTGAAAGTGAGCAGGTTCTAGGTTAGCAGGTTCTAGGTTAATAGGTTAACAGGCTTAAGATTAGAAGTTTGATCTGAACTTAAAAAAATATCTAACCGTCCAACCAGCTAACCTTCAACCTTCAACCAGCTAACCTTCAACCTTCAACCAGCTAACCTTCAACCTTCAACCTTCAACCAGCTAACCTTCAACCTTCAACCAGCTAACCTTCAACCAGCTAACCTTCAACCTTCAACCTTCAACCAGCTAACCTTCAACCAGCTAACCTTCAACCTTCAACCTTCAACCAGCTAACCTTCAACCAGCTAACCTTCAACCTTCAACCAGCTAACCTTCAACCTTCAACCAGCTAACCTTCAACCTTCAACCAGCTAACCTACTAACCTTGAACTTTTCCCTTGCTATACCAACGAATAAATAATTTCTCCAGCTCAACCCAAACAAATAGTGACGTACTAAAGCCAATACAGACAGCAAATTCCATCATAGTCAGAGGCTCAGTGCCAAAGAAGTCTTGCAAAAAGGGTACATAGACCAGCAACAGCTGTAAGAGAGTAGTTACAGTAACTGCCAACAGCAAATAAGGGTTAGAGAATGGGTTTAATTCCAGAGTAATGCGTTTGTTGGAGCGCACTGCCAGGGCGTGACCCATTTGAGCAATACATAGGGTAGTAAATACCATTGTCTTCCAGTGAGGGAAGTATCCATAGGCGATTGCCATTAAGGTAATGTTGAAAATGGCAAAAACAATACCAATGCGCACCATATAAGAGCCCAATCCTCTGGCAAAAATACTTTCCTGAGGACTAAAGGGCGATCGCTTCATCACATCGGGTTCTGCTGGTTCCACAGCTAGGGCAAGAGCGGGTAAACCATCAGTGACTAGGTTCATCCAGAGAATTTGTAACGGTGTGAGGGGAACATCTGGTAATCCCATGATCGGGGCTGCGGCAATAGTTAATACCTCACCGATGTTACTGCCCAGGATGTATCTAATAAAGCGACGAATATTGTCATATACTGTCCGACCTTCTTCTGTGGCAGCAATAATGGTGGCAAAGTTGTCATCTAAGAGCACCATATCGCTGGCTTCTTTACTGACATCGGTTCCCGTAATTCCCATAGCGATACCAATGTCAGCTTGCTTGAGAGCGGGTGCATCATTCACCCCATCTCCGGTCATGGCAACAAATTTACCCCTACCCTGGAGTGCCTGAACTATTCTGAGTTTGTGTTCAGGAGCAACACGAGCATAAATGCTGACTTGGTCTACCTGTTCCTCTAGATCAACCTGGGAGAGCTTTTGTAACTCCTGACCAGTCAGTACCTGATCACCATGATTAGCAATTCCCAAATCCTGGGCAATCGCTTTAGCGGTAAGTTTGTGGTCTCCAGTAATCATAATCGGACGAATTCCAGCATTCCGGCACCGCTGAACTGCTTCTAGTACCTCTGGGCGTGGAGCATCCAACATTCCCACTAACCCCAACCACACCAACCCTTGCTCTAAGATTTCATGGTCTGCTTCTGGAGCTGATAAGCGATCTAGGGACTTATAGGCAAAACCTAGCACTCGCAAACCAGCCCCTGCCATTTGGTTATTCTGTTCCAAAATCTGTTGCCGCTGCTCTTCTGTCAAGGGTTGACACCCTAGAGTTCCTGCTGCTCTGTCATCATGATGTACTGATGAAGTACAATGCTCTAACACCAATTCTGGAGACCCTTTGGTCAACATCATGTAACGGGTCAGTTGTGGGTTCTCGGTTGTTCGCGTAGCCTGGCCGAAAGGCCAAGGTTGTTCGCCTTTGGTGTTCGAGTAGGGCAGGTTAGCAGGTTGAAAGCGATCTGGAGAACTATCCCACTGACAAATCACACTCATACGCTTGCGCTCAGAGGAAAAGGGAATTTCATCCACACGGGAATACCTTTGACTCAGGGGTTCCTTATCCACACCCCCTTTACCAGCCAGAGCAATTAATGCTCCTTCTGTGGGGTCTCCTAAAATCTTCCACTCCCCCTGTTCATACTGCAAGATCGCATCATTACACAGAGCACAAGCTAGAAGTAGGGGTTCGAGTTCGGGATACTGTTCTGTAGCAATGGGCTGATTGTCTAGGAGAAATTCCCCTACAGGTTCATAACCATCCCCAGTCACCTGAATACTATAGTTGAGGGTATCCACCCGTTGCACAACCATTTTGTTTTGGGTCAGGGTACCAGTTTTATCAGAACAAATGGTAGTCACACTTCCTAAGGTTTCCACAGCTGGTAGTTTGCGAATTAGAGCATGACGGCGTACCATTCTCTGGGTTCCTAGGGCTAAGGTAACAGTCACCACAGCTGGCAAGCCTTCTGGAACTACAGCCACTGCCATACTTAAAGAAACTTCTACCAGTTGTTGGAACACACTCAAGTCCCAACCGCTTACGCCCAAGCCAATGATAATTACTAGTGCTACTAGCAACAGCGAACCGGTTACCAAGACTTTTCCCAGCTGAGACATGCGCTGTTGCAGAGGTGTCGGTTCACTTTCCACCCCTTGTAGCATCTGGGCAATTTTCCCCAGTTCCGTATTCATCCCAGTACCAGTAACTAGGACTTTACCTCTGCCTTGGACAACTTCAGTTCCCTGAAAAACTAAATTAATGCGATCGCCTATGGGAGTATCTTCTGATAGCTCCACCTCTACGGTTTTATTGACAGCATTAGCTTCCCCAGTCAGTGCGGATTCTCTGACCTGCAAATTCGATGCCTCGATTAGCCTACCATCTGCTCCAACTTGTACCCCAGCTTCCAGCAACATGATGTCCCCTGGAACAAGCTGTGGACTGTCTATCTCTAAGGTACGACCATCCCGCAACACTCGTACCTTAGGAGATGCCATACTTTTCAGGGCTGCTAGGGCTTTTTCAGCACGGCTTTCCTGGAGATACCCGAGGATGCCATTGAGAATCACGATTGAGAGGATAGCAATCGTATCTTTGAAGGGGAATTCACTCGCCTTTTCTGAGGCTTGTTGCAGATTGATCAGATCTAAAATCCCGGAAACTATCGCTACTGCAATCAGCATCAGCAGCATGATGTCCTTGAATTGATCAAGGAACATTGCCCAGGAACTGCGCTTTGCTTTTTCCTCTAACTGATTTAAGCCATAGTATTCCAACCGCTGTGATACCTGTTGAGAGGTCAAACCGACTTGAGGGTCACAGCCGGATTCTGCTAGAGAATTTTCGACAGATTGGTTGTACCACGCTTTTAACGGGTCAGGCAATAAATTAGAATGGGTCAATGGATTCACCGGGAATGTTTGCTTTTAGATGATATTCATTCGATCATAAAAATTTCCTAGGAAGTTTGTAAGCATTCAGCCGTGAGCTTTTAGCTCACGCTACTTGAGGTGCTGTCAGCCGTCAGCGGTGAGCTTAAAACAAGCTATCCGGCTGACGAGTTCAACGGACTGCCAAAGACTATCAATTCCTGGCCGAAAGGCCAGGGAACTGAAATTAAACGAATGCTTACCTCTTTCATTCAAAAGCACCTCAAGTAGCGTGCGCGTAACGCATTAGCTGATAGCACCTCAAGTAGCACCATCTGTAGCGCATTAGCTGTTCACGAACCGTGCGCGTAGCGCATTAGCTGATAGCTTACGGGAGTTTGGAAACCAAGACTATAATCGAATCTAGCGGAACAAAATAGCACCCGATGCAGCAATTGAAGATCTGTTGTTCAAAGTCTGTATTGTTAAGATAGCGAGTTGCCGCTAATTATAGTAATTTAGTCCGTATTTGATCAGGTTTTATATCAAATCCGGATAATTGCCCACAGTTACGATATCTAGAGAAAATCTTTTTCTCCCTGTACCCCTGCGCCCCTGCGCCCCCTGCTCTTTTCACCAGGAAGTATGGGTATTCAACTGGATTTGATATTATTCACTGTTAACGCTCAACGGTTGCCCATTAACCTTAATCGTCAGAGTTTAAATAGTTTAATATTGATAGCGAACATTGAAGTAGAAGCCCTCATCCTGGGCATTGTTACTGCGATCATCCAATTCAAGCAGAGGAATGCCATAGTCAAGTCGCAGATTAAGCCCTGTCACTGGTTGCACAATTAGCCCTAAGCCAATACCCGCTAAAAACCGCTGTGACGGTAACGTATTAGGATTATCAGGGTTATTCCATACATAACCCATGTCGAAAAACGGAATTAGTTGTAATGCGGGGTCATCGTCTACGTCTCGATGTAAAGTTATACGGTCTTCTATAGAAAACCGTACTCCATTGTCCCCTGCTCTGATATTTTGACGGTAGCCCCTCACCGATTGACCACCGCCAAGTAAAAATTGTTGGGGAGGCAATAGGCTATTGGGGGTAAGCTGAACCTCGGTTCCCATAATTAAGAAATTATCCTCTGAGAGAATCTGTAACCGCTGTACTTGACCTACCCAGCGAAAAAAGCGTCCATCAGGTATAGGATCGGGGTTGATAGTGGCATCAAACCACCCAGTTCCGAGACTCAAAAGCGATCGCAAAAACCAAGTTCCCTCCAAATCCCGACGTAGATACTCTTGTTCAAACTTAATCACGCTCAGGGTAGTCGAGCCATCTTGATCTGGACCAAAGCCAAACCCAAGAGGCTCATCACCCAAAAAAGTCTGACCATCTCTGTAGCTGAATCCTAGAGACAGAGCAAATTCTTCCCGAGGTGTGCGGTACAACGGTTGACGAAATCGAATTTCATATAGCTCAGATTC
>NZ_JAAHGN010000487.1:0-5426 GCF_010672485.1 Moorena sp. SIO2C4
CCATCTCAACTGGAATGCGATGCTCTGAAAGAGCCGCTACGCGAACGCATGATTACCATCTCAACTGGAATGCGATGCTCTGAAAGAGCCGCTACGCGAACGCATGATTACCATCTCAACTGGAATGCGATGCTCTGAAAGAGCCGCTACGCGAACGCATGATTACCATCTCAACTGGAATGGGATCACATCATTACCCTCTCACACTAAAGCAATGCTCTAAGCCGCTACCAGAATAAACGAAGTAGAGAACAAATATTACTCAACCCTAGAGTCTAATGTTAGGTGCAGCTAATCTGACTTCCCTACTCCCTACTCCCTGCTCCCTCAAAAACTAACCTAATTGAAAACCGCTCTACTACTACGGCAAATCAATCCTTCTGAGCCAAAATGTGTGTAAGAGTATGGATTATTCTGATCTGGCCACAGTTGTTGACCTTTCTCAACTCCAATTTCTTTAACTACCTCTAACTTACCGTCATCGATCGCTTCATTAACTGCCCTATAGACGCTTTCCCATGCTCCATAATCATCAAAAATTATCAATGCATTATTAAATCGCTTTAAACAGTTATCAATATCTTGTTTGATATACTCGTATTTATGACGTGCATCTATTAAAACCACATCAGCAGGAAAGGTTAACTGATTCCAATCAGAAGTATACACATCAAATCTTTGGAATTTGACATGGTAATTAAAAATATTGTTTAATCTTGCTACTCTGAGGTACCTATCGTTAACATCTAAACCTAGATATTTAGTAAAGTGATCGGATAAGTGCTTTGCCGTCAGCCCCTTGTAACATCCCACCTCTAATAAGGAATATTGTTTTTTCGGTAAAAATTGTTTGACATGATCACGGAATTGTTGGCTAACTGTCCAACAATCTGTTCTTTTATCTACAGGTAAGACTAGATCTTGCCATGTATTCTGTATTCCTTTCAAGATTTCAAGCATAGCTGGTAATTATTAACATTATAACTAGCTATTTAGCGATAATTATTAGCTAGTTGATTTACTTTTTTATTTTACTATATTTCAACAAATATTGACCCCAAATTTCGCAAATCCTATTATCTATAGGATACACATAAATCGGGTAATTACTTGGTTTGATCAAATCCTTATTTAGGCTTACTAAATGAATTGTGAAAATTTTTGTTTCCTGTTCCCTACTCCCTGCTCCCTACTCCCTGCTCCCTTTGCTATTGTAGCAATTATCAGATCATCCCCTGGCTTGACAGTACCCTTGAGGGTACCTTTTCTGTTAAAAATGATTAACGTTAAGTTATTTTAACTCGTTAACCGGTGTCTTTATAAAGTGTGCTAAAAGTTAATACATAGCTGAGACCAAGGGCGGTTGGTGGTGTGGTTAACATTAATCCGGTCTCATACATCAGTTCCGCCAAAAGTCAGTAGCTCAGGCAATAATTCGGATCAGGATGCATAGTGGGCACCATGATTTCGGTTTGAGAATGACGTCAGTCAAACCGATTCAAGTTGACCCGTGACCATGAATGAGAACAGATCAGAACAAAGGTGTTCTATATTCAACCATCCCCCGAGTTTTGAAAAGACAGGGATTTAAGCTAATACATGGGTAGCATGACCAATAATTTAACTAGATTCAGTTGTTCGCGACGGGATTTACTGATAGCTGCACTTGGAGGTGCGACAGCAGCCACGGTGGGCTCAGTAATTCCAGGCGGGATGAAAGGAGTTGCTGCACAGCAGGCTAAATCCTCAGTAGGACCAGTGGGCTTTACCAGTTTCATCCATCCCAGTGCAGTCGTGGGTACTAGGAACTTTAAGATGGGAGCCGCTAGCCTGATTGATGCTTTTGTTACCCTCAAGGGTGCCTCTGCCAAAATTGGTAACGCTGTTAACTTGCAAGACAATACCCGATTGCTCAACTTCCGTGGTCGCTCCTTGGGTCGAGGTAACCTAGAATTGGGGGATGGAACCTTCACCGCCCATGGAGTCACCTTCGTCGGAAGGGTTCGGATCGGACAAGCCTGTGGTACGGGCATCAATGCGATCGTTCAAAATGCCGACATTGGTGACGCGAGCTTTACTGGTTTGGCAGCACAGATTCTGGGAGAGAATCCGAGACGACCCATCAAGATTCCGCCAGCAAGTCTAGTGTTGTTTGGAGCACGGATCTATAGCCAACTTGATGTTAAACCCAATATCATTCCGGTACCTGCTCCATTTTCACTATTCTTTGCTGATGTCGATGAAGAAAACTTAGTACTAGCCCGAGGATTCAACTTACTTTATCGTGCCGCTGCACGCACCATCCCATTTTCTGATGTTGCTGGCAATCCTCGCAATCCTGGGGAGGACTTTCCTAATTTAGATCAAGCCTTTGGAAAGCTATCGGTTGCTCCACCAAGTATTTATAGACGTGGGACCGGAGTCATCCCAGCACGTCAAGCGACTCTGGGAGACTTGGGTTTTGAGCGCTTTGAACCTCTAACACCAGTACCAACTCCAAGCACGCCAGCGGACGATGCTGGGGGAGTGGGCTTGAATGCACCGCCCTCAAACAGTCCTGAAGCTGGTGCAAGGTTCGTTGTCCCTGTGGTAAAGTCCCCCGAACTGATCGATAAAGATGCTATTGTCCTGGGAGGGTGCCAGTTGGCATCAGGAGTAGTGGTTGGTAAGGGGAGCTATATTCTCGGTGATGTGGCTCCCACTGTGTCAGTTGGTAAAGGCACCACTATTGGTAAAAACTCAAGCCTTCATCAGCTAACGTTCACCTCTTGCCGAGTAGGAGCTAGATGCGTTATCGGTGATCGGGTAGTTCTCCATGGTCCACTGGAAATCGAGGATGACGTTACCATTGGCAACGGCACTGTGTTGTTTGGACCGACAGTGCGTAAGGGGGTGAAGATTGGTGCTAGGGTGCTGGTGTTTGGACCGGTGGAGGTCACGGAAGATATCCCGGACGATGCCATTGTAGTGGCACCAGGGAATGAGTTCTTGATTGCACCATCGGCACCGTCTCGCAGCGCACGGATTACTCTACCCCATTCAAATTCAATGCTATCCCAGTGGGGGCGTGCCCAAGCGGCTGGATGCGACTGCGGGTGTGGCGTTGGTGCTCTGGTTCAGATCAGTACTTTAGGTTGAAGTCTTTGCCTTGATCTATGTTGTTTTTCGGGCGTTGCTTAATAATGGAATGATTTTAAGAGTGAGGTGGAATAGGCATCTTGCCTGTCCCTTGATCTTTTGGGGCGGGCAGGATGCCCACTCTACTCCTATTCATGAAAAGACTGACGCAACGCCTCAAGGCAGCTTGTTGGTTGCTGAGCAAATTTTTAATTTTTTAGCGCTGGTTTTGCATAACTTTTGAAAAACAAGCTGATAACTAGGATAGCAACTACAGCAACCTGGCAAAAGTTGACGTTTGCAACAGGTCTTTTAATTAGGAGAAGAAATCCGTGATGAAAAAGTTTGGAATTCTGTTTTTTTTGAGCCTTTTTGCCTTTTTATCACAGGTTAACCCAGCTGAAGCACAGAGGAGGAGAAACACTAACGTTACTATCGAGGCAGAGGTGGTAACAGGCTGGAATCGGCTTTTTGGAAAACCAAGATATCGGTGGGACTTCTTGTCTGCTCCCCTGAACTTGGCAGGAGCAACAACAATGGGTATCTACAACCCCAATGGTAAGGAGCCTCTGCCTCTGACTGCTTCGACACGAAAGGATGCTGTTTTGGCATCAATCGTGGATCCTTTCTTGGAAACAATTTTCCCAGTTTTTGACCTTGAAACCACTGACCCTGGGGCTGTCAACGTACCTCTGCGTCAAATCGATACCTGGGTTTCAGGAGATCTCTCCGTACGAACTCCACTGCCATTTCAATTAGATGCTCCGGTAGTTTCTCGCTCTCAGTCTAATCCGGAATCTCCAAATCCGATTACTGTAGCGGATTGGTTTAAGGCTTCTGGACAAATGCAAATTAATTGCGATTCTAGGGGAAACAACAGGGTCAGAGTCCGACTAAACAATCTGATCCCGAATCGGGTGTACACGGTCTGGGCGATGTGGTATACTGCCGATGGCAATATATTCCCGCAACCATTTGGTGGAGTACCAAATGCTTACGTCACCAATAGTCGAGGAAATGCGGTTTTTAGCAGACAATTGAATTTCTGTCCTCCTGAGGCTGCTAAGAAAGGGATTGATGGTAACAGGCTATTATCAATCATCACTCACCTGCACTCGGATCATATTTTATATGGTGCTGTTCCTGTACCACTGGTGGCTGGTCGTCCTCCTGGCACTGTCTTGCACATGCAGCTGGAATGGAATTTTCCAGGAGTTGGGACAAGATTGATTAAAAAACCTTAGACCTAGCAGCATTAGTAAGCTGTTCAGCATTTAGATTGGGATACCTAAATTAATCAAAGGGAACAGGGAATAGGGAACAGGGAATAGGGAATAGGTAATAACCAATTTAAATGGACATCAGCTTATTATCTTGATGCTGTCGAGAATGGGGAGGGGCTGTGTGCAATGGTTTGCGGGAGCACTTCATACACCTCCCGCGCTCTCTCCCCCTCCCCCCACACGCCCCACACTTCCCGCGCCCCCGCCCCACACTTCCCACACTTCCCACACTTCCCACACGCCCTATTCCCCATGCCCTACCCCCAGGGCTGTAGCAGCACCTAAGTGCTTGAGCAAGGTGGCCTGGGGAAGTGGCCCAAGCAGATGACTCCAAGGCAACACTTGCTCTGTTGACCAGTCGGTATAGACGTAGAAGTCTAGTTCAGGTAACTGTCCTCGCAATTGTTTAAAGGCACGGCGGAAACTGCCTAAGGAATCCCCATAATGCCTGGTTAGTTCTAAGAGTTGGGATAAGCGACGATCCCCTCGGGAAATCAGTGCTTGAATTACTGACCAGTTGTAGCTTTCTGGTCGAAAGTCTATGGCTTGCGATCGCAATTTTTTCTGCAATAACTTGAGGCGCTTCTGGGCTTGGGGATTGACACCAAACCACTGAAAGGGTGTATGAGCTTTGGGAACAAAGGTGGAGCATCCGAGGGTTAAGCCTAGACCGGGGGCTGCTCTCTTAATCTGTTCCATCATCCCTACAGTTTCTTCAACATCTGCTATTTCCTCTCCCGGAACTCCTACCATCCCATAGATTTTGAGACGTTTTAATCCCCCTGCTTTAGCATTCACTGCTGCCTGGATAATTTCGTCATTGCTGAGCTTCTTATTAATAATCTCGCGCAACCTTTGTGAGCCACTTTCTACTGCAATCGTAATGGAACGGGTGTTACGTTTGGTTAGGGTTTGGGCAAGCTTTTCGGTAACTGTATTAGTTCGCACCGAGGCAATACTCAAGCGCACATGGTCGTATTGTGGCTGATTTAGGTAATCTAACAACACATCAAACTCGGGATGCTG
>NZ_JAAHGN010000488.1:0-5421 GCF_010672485.1 Moorena sp. SIO2C4
CTGGGCCGCAGTCAGGCTGGGGCTGTGGACCGCGGTCAGGCTAGGGCTGTGGGCCGTGGTCAGGCTGGAGCTGTGGGCTGAATGCCCTGGATCCACTAAAAGATGCCTTAGAGGCAGGAAAAAAACTCAAGTGGTCAGTTGGGGTAAGCTCTGACACTAAGGATATAGCGATGAGTTCTCTACAGCAAGCCTTTTATGGGGTTAGAGAGCGCAACCGCTTAGAAGGTCATAATGATACAGTCAACAATGTTAGTTTCAGTCCCGACGGTGAGCTAATTGCTACGGCTAGTTCCGACAATGTCAAAATCTGGTCCAAGGAAGGGAAAGAACTCTACACGTTAGCAGGAAAGCATAAACATAAGGATGAAATCAGAAGTGTTACCTTCAGTCCTGATGGAAAGTTGATTGCCACGGCTAGTAAAGATAAAACTGTTAAAGTCTGGCAACGGAATGGTAAGTATATTCAAACCCTGACAGGGCATACCGGTTGGGTTTGGAGCGTGCGTTTTAGCCCTGATCTCAAAAGCCTTGCTGCTTCTAGCGAGGATGGAAGAGTTATCATCTGGAGCCTCGAAGGCAAAAAACCCCAAATCTTCAAAGCCCATGATAAAGCAGTGCTCAGTATTAGTTTCAGCCCCGATAGCAAGGTGCTGGCAACTGGTAGTTTTGACAACACGGTTAAACTCTGGCGTAGAGACAGGAATGGCTTGTACAAGAGAAAGCCTCTAACCATACAAGCCCATGAGGATGCGGTTTTCAGCGTCAGTTTCAGTCCCAAAGGTAAACTGATTGCTACTGGTAGTAAGGATAAGACTGTCAAACTCTGGAAAATGGACGGTACTCGGTATCAGACATTGGGAAATGATGACCATGAAAGTCATCAAAGTACTGTGACTAGCATCACTTTCAGTCCGGACGGTCAGACCCTTGCTAGCGCTAGTGCTGACAACACCGTTAAACTTTGGAATCGAAATGGCAAGCTACTGGAAACCCTTACCGGTCATGAAAGTACCGTATGGAGCGTTAATTTCAGCCCCGACAGCCAGACCCTTGCTAGCGCTAGTGCTGACAACACCGTTAAACTTTGGAGTCGATACGGTAATGAACTCCCTATTCCCACAGGGGAAGAGAATACCGTTTTCAGCGTCAGTTATAGCCCCGACGGTCAGACTATTGCTACGGCTAGTAAGAACAACACTATCCAACTCTGGAGCTTAAATGGTCAATTGCAGCGAACTCTGACTGGTCATACCGATTGGGTGTGGGGTGTTAGTTTCAGCCCTGATGGTAAAACTATTGCTAGCGCTAGTGCTGACAAGACTGCCAAACTCTGGAATAAGAATGGTAAGTTACTGCACACCCTATCTGGTCATGAGAAAGTGGTTAGGAGTATCACTTTCAGTCCCGATGGTAAAATTATCGCTACGGCTAGTCGGGACAACACAGTTAAACTCTGGAATCAGAATGGTATCCTGATTAGAACTCTGACTGGTCATACAAATTGGGTAAATAGCGTCACATTCAGTCCTGATGGTGAGACTCTTGCTACGGCTAGTGCTGCTACGGCTAGTTCTGACCCAACCGTCAAACTCTGGAATGTTAGTGATGGCAAGGAACTGAAATCTTTCGATGGTCATACCGATTGGGTTTTTAGCGTTCGTTTCAGCCCTGATGGTAAAACCCTGGCCTCTGCTAGCAGGGATAAGACGGTTAAACTCTGGAATGTTAGTGATGGTGAGGAACTAACATCTCTTGATGGTCATCAGAATACCGTCTGGAGTGTGGTATTTAGCCCCGATGGTGAAACCATTGCTACAGCTAGTGCTGACCAAACTGTCAAGGTTTGGAACAGGAAAGGTAAACAACTTCAAACCTTTTATGGCCATGATGATGGTGTAGTTAGCCTCAGTTTTAGTCCCGATGGCCAGACTATTGCATCATCAGATTCATCTGCTAGAGTAATTATATGGAATTTAGACAATATCCGACATCCTGATCAACTACAGTCCCTTGCTTGCGATTGGCTACAGGATTATCTGAAGCACAATACTAATGTCAATAAGGGGGAGCGTCGTTGGTGTCGTTAGTGGGTGAGTGCTGAGTCCTGATTCCGTGAGAAGCAGTCTGGCATGGGATGGCAAACCACTATGGCAATTTTCATAATTGTTAGGTAGTAGTGTTAGATAGTGTTAGGTAGTGTTAGGTATTAGGTGTTACTACTTAACACTTAATCAGATCATGACTAATCACAAAAAAATCACAAAAAATTGCCATTTTGCTACCAGGATAGAATTTAATTTCCTGATAACATAATTACCTCACTTGCTGGCATACGCACTTGCTGGCATAAGCAATATCCTTAAAATCATGATTAACTCACCCCTACTCGAGCCTGTAGCTACTCACCACCGGGATGCTGTAGAAGAACTAGCCTGGGCAATAGCTGCTAGTGAGGGACAGTTTTTACTGATGTTAGCACACTGTAATTATGCCAAGTGGCGTAAGCGAGTGGTGCGCAGGCTACACAAAATTTCTTCTGTCCCAATCCGGGAAGTATTCCTAGACCAATCTGCTTGTACACTCTACACCACCCTCCGACAGGAAATCGGGGAGGAACAGCCAGCAGCCTTGATGGTGTTTGGTTTAGAGTCAGTCACGGACCTTGATGAACTGTTAATCGCCACTAACCAAGTTAGAGAAGAGTTTCGCAAAAATTTCCAGTTTCCATTAGTGTTGTGGATTAACGATGAGGTACTGTGTAAGCTGATTCGCATCACACCAGATTTTCACAGTTGGGCAACAACGGTTATGTTTGAAATCCCAACCTCAAGACTAATTCGCAACCTACAACAAAAAGCCAATTCTTTATTTACCAAAGTCTTGGAATTAGGTGCCAGTGAAATTTTCCCCAATGATGCTATCTTAGGTGCTGGTTATACTACGGAAATTAAGTTTGCCTTACGGGATTTGGAAAGTGGGAACCACGAGTTGCCACCAGAGTTGCTAGCCAGTCTTAACTTTGTCTGGGGTCGAGAGGCTTATGGATTGGGCAAGATTGATGTTGCTATTACCCACTATCAGAAAAGTTTAGAATTCTGGCAACAGGAACCCCGCAAGCAGGAGAGCAAGCCAGAAAACAACGGTGAGATTCTCCCTGGACTTGGTCTGCCTACCTTCATATCCCGTAAACCCATTACCCCTCCACGTCGCGAGCGACAAGCAGTTATCCTGTTTCACCTAGGATTATGCTATTGCGATCAGGCTAAGCAGTATCCACCGGGAGACCCTAGCTATCGAGAAAATTGGCACAAGGCTAAAGAGTATTTAGAGCAGTGTATGGTGGTGTTCGAGCAAGAGCAACGACCGGATTTAGTGGCTAAGTTGATTAATCAACTCGGTGAGATACTGCAATCTCTGGAAGCCTGGGACGATTTGGCAAGTCTAGCTACAAAGTCTCTAGCACTACACAGAACCTACTCTGCTCCTGTTCAACTGGCTCAGGATTATGGATTTATAGCAAAAGTGGCGCTACACAAATCCCGCTGGCAGGAAGCTTACACAAACGCAATATATGCCAATGTAATTATAACAAAAGTCACAGAAGAACAGGGTGTTGCCCACCATCGGGAAGATTTGTTGGCCTATGCAGCAGAGGGAAGAGGGGGAAGTAAAAAATTGTCCTATTATCCCCCAAGTATCCAAGCCCAAGAACAGCAACAGTACCCTAGCTATCAGGAAAATTCTGCTTTATCTTGCCTCAATGGAGTAGTTAAAATAGATAAACAGATTATAAATAAATATACAAATAAATCTCCCGTTGGTCGCTATCTGTTACTTCTGGCTCAAGCGCAACAACACTTGGGTCAACATTCCGAAGCGATTAGCCATCTGGAACGGGCTAGGGAGTTAGGGATTCAGGATGACCCGAAACTCTACCTGGAAATCCTGGAAACTCTCGGAACCCTCTACTGGCAACAAAAACGATATCAAGCAGCATTTAGATTAAAACAAGAACGGCTTGCGATCGCACAACAGAATGGTTTACTTGCTTTTATCGGTGCAGGTAAACTCAAATCCTCCCAACAGAATCAGTTAGCACAGAATCAGTTACCACAGAATCACTTAGCACAGACAAAGAGTAAAGGTAGCGCTACCGTATATCAGGCCATGACTGCTTCCGATTGGCAACACAAAGTAAAAGAGCTAGTGCAACGCATTGCCAGCACCCAGCACAAACTAACTGTAATTTATGGTCAAGCTGGAGTGGGCAAGAGTTCCTTACTAGAAGCTGGGCTAATCCCTGCCCTAAAACAACAACCCATTGGTAACCGTAATGTAGTCCCAATTAGATTGAAGGTTTACACTGACTGGGTCACAGAGCTGGGTCAACGTATCCTAGAGTCGAAGGGTGAAGGTTATTCACCGTTGAAGGTTGAAAGTTTAAAGGTTGAAGGTTTAAAGGTTGAAGGTTTAAAGGTTGAAGGTTATAAAAACAACTTTGAACTGGTTACTATTCTAGATCAGTTGCAAAAAAATCAACGGCGAAACCAGATAAACATCCTGATTTTTGACCAATTTGAAGAGTTTTTCTTTGCTTGCCGAGAGCCAGCTGAACAAAAACGCTTCTTTGAATTTTTCCGTGACTGTCTTAATATTCCCTATCTCAAAGTCATCCTGTGTTTACGGGAGGATTATCTACACCTATTATTAAAGTGCGCTCGTCAGGTAGATTTGGATGCCATTAATAATGATATTCTTAATAAAGGTATCCTTTATTATGTCGGGAATTTTTCTCCAGACGAGGCAAAATCGATTATTTATAATCTAACCACTAAAGCTAAATTTTACCTAGAGGATGCATTACTCGATGAGTTGGTAAACGACCTAGCTAAGAATGAACCAGTGGGAGAAGTAAGCCCGATTGAATTACAGATAGTGGGAGTGCAACTGCAAACTGAGCAAATCACTACCTTAGCAGCTTATCGACAAAACGGATCAAAAGAAAAGCTAGTGGAGCGCTATTTAGAAGGGGTTGTTTCTGATTGTGGTTCAGAAAACCAAAACGCGGCTTGGAAAATTTTGGGTTTGTTAACGGATAAGCATGGTACTCGACCATTCCGAACAAAAGATGACTTAGGAGCAGAGTTACAATTATCCACTGACCAGTTAGATTTTATCCTAGAGCTATTGGTCAAATCAGGTTTAGTCATGAAATGGCAGCAAGAACCAGAAGCTCAATATCAACTGATGTATGATTATTTAGTTGAGCCGATTCGTAGGCGTTGCTGATTGTAAGCTATCAGCTATCAGCTATCAGCTATCAGCTATCAGCTATCAGCTATCAGCTATCAGCTATCAGCTATCAGCTATCAGCTATCAGCTATCAGCTATCAGCTATCAGCTATCAGCTATCAGCTATCA
>NZ_JAAHGN010000489.1:0-5420 GCF_010672485.1 Moorena sp. SIO2C4
TCACCAAGAAATCCTCTGCTGTTCTAATCTTCCTTTATCCGAAGTTCCCGATTCCCGATTCCTGATTCCCGATTCCCAATTCTAAATTCTAAATTCTAAATTCTAAATTCTAAATTCTAAATTCTAACTTCTAACTTCTAACTTCTAACTTACCGATTCCCCATCTCCCCATCTCCCCATCTCCCCACACTTAGAGTCTCTAACCAGGCTTCAGTAGCTTCGGGATTTAAAGGCTTAGAAAACCAATACCCCTGTCCATATTGACAACGCCAATCACAAAGCTGTGCCAATTGCTTTTCAGTTTCCACTCCCTCTGCTACTACATCTATGCCGAGGTCGTTTGCCAACTTTACCATCCACCGCAAAATTTCCCCATGTTTGTGATCATCACTCATACCTTTTACAAAAGAGCGGTCAATTTTTAATATATCTATCGGTAAATTTGGCAAGTAACTTAAGACAGAATAACCAGTCCCAAAATCATCAATGCACAACTGAATCTGTCGCTGTTTGAGTTTCTCCAACAGAACCACTGCAGTGGTTTCCAGCAGTAAACTTTCTGTGATCTCTAGTTTCAAACTCTGGGCATCGAGACCAGAATCCCACAAAATTGTGTCGATTTTACCGATTAGATCCGGTTGGGATAATTGTAAGCTGGAGATGTTAACGCTGATCGTTAAATCCTGATATTGGGGAAACTGTTGTTGCCACTGCCACATTTGTTGGCAAGCCTGGCGTAGTACCCACCAACCCAGTGGCACAATCAGCTTTGTTTCTTCTGCCACTGGAATGAACTCTGCTGGCAACAGCAGTCCCCGTTCGGGATGCTCCCACCGCACCAGTGCCTCAAAGCCAGCCAGCTTATGGGTTTCAAGAGACACAATTGGCTGGTAATAAAGCCGCAATTCTTCGCGCTTAATACCCAAGCGTAAACTATCTTCTAACTCCAACCGCTCTATACTCCGGGTGCGCATGGCAGGGGTAAACAGCTTATAGCCAGTGTTACTCTCCATTTTGGCTCGATAAAGAGCTAGACTGGCGTTGTCAAGAAAAGCAGAGGCTTGGTAATCATCCCTGTCATTGCTAGCAATTCCAATATTGGCACTCAAAAAAATCTCATGGTCATCAATCGAAAAAGGCGTCCGCAGGCTAGTGCCAATCTGTTCTGCTACCAAGGTAGCTTCACTGACATCGTTAATGTCTTTGAGTAAGATAGCTAATTCATCTTCGGACCACCGCGCCACGGTATAGTTAACGGTATAGTTAACGGTAGAATTCAGGGCATCAGTCAAGCGAGAATCAAAAGCCTTTAGCAATTTTGCTCCCACCTGCCGTCCCATACTAAACTGAATGACTTTAAAACGTTCCAAAGCCACCAATAAGACGGCGAATCGATAACCCTTATACCACTTTGACCTCTGGATTACTTGCCTCAACCGTCTCCTAAAACTATCTGCGTTGAGCCAGGGAATCAGGAGGTCATTAAAGGTAGAATCCTGAAACCTTTGTACAGGTTGCTGATCTTGCTGATCATTGTTACTTCTAGCGAACACCTACTTTCTCTATCACCCTGAATTAGCTCAATTGAGTTACTCATTGATAATTGAGCCAAAAAGGAAACCCAAAAGGAAACCCAAAAGGCAAAAGCTGTGGTATAGTTAACCTTTTACCCTATTCTTTAAGCTCAATTTTGTTAATGGTTGTTAACGATGAACATCCTTACTGATGGTTTGACTAAGCAAATCAATAACGCTGTTTGGGGTCATCCTAAGTTGCGGTTATACCGTTTAAATCAGAGGTGGGACTGTTGAATGTTGAGTGAATGTGGACGATAAACAAGCAACGGCCAACTGTCGAAAACCCAACTTCAAGAGAACGCTAGCCACCGTGGATCACTACCGTGGATCAGTGATGGAACATCTTAGTTAACCATTAGTTAACTAGATTAGTTAACTAGGGAAAACAAAATAGAGCATGGACTAGGGGTAAATCCCATGCCCTATTCTTGGATGCCCACAATTACGAGGTAGTTTTAACTGTTACCCTTTAACCCGTATAGGTAGTTTTTAGATGGCTTAATTGCTTAAGCCTGGTTGACTAGGGAAGCTGATCCCCCTTGAAGTAGGTAGCCAGCGATCGGCTATTGATCGCTGGCTTGGTGTTAACCCTAAAGGACGATTTGCGATCCCTGACTTTAAGGTAAATCGGCAATGTGGCTTTGTCTGTGAGAAAAAGTAATAAATAATTCTAATTGATTACATAATAAAAAGTAATGAGTGTTGAAGAAGCATTGGCGATGGTGGATACGGTCATCAAACCCGAACGCTTAAACGCAGTTCAAGAACTGGTGCTCCGCCAATGTTGGTCAGGACAAACTTATCAAGAGATTGCTGAGGGGTCTGGTTACGACGCCGATTACATTCGGGTGGTTGGCTCCCGCTTATGGCATATCCTGTCAGAGGTGTTTGGAGAGAAGATCACAAAAAATAACATTCGTTCTGTGATCAGGGACCGATTACGAGAGGTCGAGCTTCAGGAGTTGCCAGAGGTCGAGCTGGAATTACCTACAGAGTTCGAATTACCTAGAGGTGTGGTCCCTCTCAATTCTTCTTTTTATATCGAGCGTCCCCCCAATGACTCTCTATGTTACGAAACAGTGTTGCAGCCAGGGGCATTAATCCGAATTAAAGCCCCTAGACAGATGGGTAAAACCTCCCTGATGGTGAGGATTCTTGATCACGCTAGAGCATCTGGCTTCCGCACAGTCGCTCTGAGCTTGCAGCAAGCTGATGCCAATGTCTTTACGGATTTAGAACGATTTTTACAATGGTTCTGTGCCACAGTCACTCGTAGCCTAGAATTACCAAATCGACTAAATGATTATTGGGATGATATCTTTGGCAGCAGTGGTAATACCACAGATTACTTCGAGAATTATCTATTAAAAGAAATAGATACACCGATGGTATTGGCATTAGATGAGGTCAACCTGTTGTTTAATTACCCTGCTATTGCCACGGATTTCCTCGGTTTGCTGCGAGCTTGGTATGAAAAAGCCAAATACGGTGTAACTGGTAGCACAATTTGGCAAAAACTGCGCTTAATTATTATACATTCTACTGACGTTTATATTGCCTTACATATCCACCAATCGCCGTTTAATGTGGGATTATCCATTGAATTGCCAGAGTTTACCAAGGCCCAAGTGCAAGAATTAGCCCGTCGCCACGGAATCGATTGGGGTACTGATGATTCGAGGGTCGATCACGTATCTTTAATTATGGCTAAAGTAGGAGGAAATCCTTGTCTTTTAAGGGTAGCGTTATATCATCTTAGGCGCGGTGACGTTACCTTTGAAGAGTTATTGAATTCAGCAGCAAGGGAATCGGGGATTTATCATGATGACCTTCGACGACAATGGTGGAATCTACAACAATATCCACAACTGGTCGCAGCCTATGGAAAAGTAGTGATGTCATCCCAGCCAGTGGAATTAGAGCAAAAGCTAGCCTTTAAGTTGCAAAGTTTAGGATTAGTACAGCTCCACAAACAGGGGGCTGTACCTAGTTGTGATTTGTATCGTCAGTACTTTAGTACTCACCTGGGCTAAAACCCATGGATGCCTGGAAGTTATGAAAAAGCACAACTATCAAGTTGGCGGGAGTTTACCCCCTGATACCCCCTGCTATGTGCGTCGTAAAGCAGATCAGGATTTGTATCAGGCTCTGGTAGCCGGTGAGTTTTGCTATGTCCTTACCTCCAGGCAAATGGGTAAGTCTTCTTTGAGGGTGCAAACTACTCACCGATTACAAGGAATAGGCATCCACTGTGGAATCGTTGATTTGACGGAAATTGGTACCCAAGATTTGACAGCAGACCAGTGGTATGCTAGTATATTACGCTGTCTGGTGAGCAGCTTCAACCTCCAGGTCAATTTACGCGCTTGGTGGCGCTCACGCTCTGATCTATCCCCAGTCAAGCGTCTGAGTGATTTTATTGAGGAGGTGCTACTGGCAGAGGTTGAGGGAAATTTGGTGATCTTTATTGATGAAATCGATAGCATTCTGGGTTTATCGTTTCCGATTGAAGATTTTTTTGCCCTGATCCGAGCCTGCTACAACAAGCGCACAGAAAACCAAGCCTACCAACGCCTCAGTTTTGTCTTGTTAGGGGTAGCCACTCCCTCGGATTTGATCGTAGATAAGCAACGCACTCCGTTTAATATCGGACGGGGGATTGAGTTATGTGGATTTACTCTGGAAGAAGCCAAACCCCTAGGGCTAGGATTTAACGGAATGGTTAGCAATCCCAAAGCCTTACTTAGGGAAATCTTGGGGTTTACGGGAGGACAGCCTTTACTGACTCAAAAGCTATGTCAGCTGATTCTAGAGGATATAGAGAATGGTACTGTCAATGGCAAATCCCTTGAGTCTCTTGTGGATAGGCGGATTATCGACAACTGGGAAGTCCAAGATGAACCAGAGCATCTCAGGACCATACGCGATCGCATTCTCAGTAATGAGCAACGGGCTGGGCGGTTATTAGGACTTTATCAGCAAATTCTGCAACAGGGAGCAGTAGCAGCAGATGACAGTTGGGAACAAATGGAATTGCTACTGTCGGGATTAGTGGTCAAGACTGAGGGCAAGGTTAAGGTCCGCAACCCCATTTATGCTGCTGTTTTCAACTGTGATTGGGTCAGCAAGCAACTATCAAATCTTCGTCCCTATGCTACAAGTCTAAGAGCTTGGTTCAATGGTGATTGTCAGGATGAATCGAGACTATTGCCTGGTCAAGCCTTACTCGATGCCCTAGCTTGGGCAGATGCCCGTAGCCATCAAGGCTTGGAACAAACTGCAACAGTTAGCTGGGGCAAAGGCAAATACCCAGACTCAAGTTGAGAAAGTTGAGAAAATGCTCTGGCGAATCATTAGACCTTCTAGCAGCGATGCAGAGGTCCTTTTTGCTGCATTGCTTGCCTGTTCCTTGAGGAGTAGGATTTACCCCGTCTCTTACTGGCTGGGATTTCACCGAAAAGCGCAAAAAATCAACGTAACCAACCTTGTTCTTACTTACTATTCTAGTTTAACACGATAGCCGGGATAAATCCCGGTACGCTGGCCTTTGGCCACGCTACGCGAACGCCGCCCACTGAATAAATTAAGTGGCTAACTCTCGCTTGATGTTTTTGTGTTTATTATAGCACAAATTTTCAATGATACGCAACATTTTCAGTCCCCAATTCCCCTCCCGCGCTTGTCTTACTGGCAGTGCCAGACGCTGCGCGAACGACTATAACGGGAGTCCCCTTGGGGAAGAATGATGGTACCTTGCTCACTACCCTCACCGCACATCAGGATGAGGTAGAGGGCATCGCCTTCAGCCAAGATGGGGAAATTCTAGCTTCTGCCAGTGCTGAT
>NZ_JAAHGN010000049.1:0-16159 GCF_010672485.1 Moorena sp. SIO2C4
TGGCACTTGCAGGTCATCTACACTGATAGAAACCCCCGCCTGGGTAGCATAGCGAAACCCCAGATCTTTGAGTTTATCGGCCATTTGGGCTGTCCGGGCACTTCCGTATTTGGTATACGCCCAAGAGATCAGCTTTTTTAACCGGCCTTTATCAACAATCCGGTTATAAAAAATCAAGTCTTTTTTAGCTTTTTTATCTGCCATGATGCTTTTGAAGGGGATGAATAATTAAGAATTAAGAATTAATAATTAAGAATTAAGAATCAATAATTAAGAATTAAGAATTAAGAATTAAGAATTAAGAATTAAGAATTAAGAATTAAGAATTAAGAATTAATTCTTTAAAATCCTACATTCTACATTCTACATTCTCTTGAATTTCCTAATTCTCAATTCGCGCATTCTCAATTCTAAATGCTTACCTTTTACCTAGCCCCATAGGGCTTCTTGAATAGTTTTGTTGTAGATGATCCGACCTGCGGTGGTGCGGATGTACTGGGAAATAAGTTCACCATCGGCTGTTTCCCTGACTCGCCGGTTTTTGTAGAGTTTGGTCACCATACCATCGGGTGAAGATTCTTCAGAAATCATCTCCGTGTCTTGTTCGTCTGTGTCAACTATGCCGTCATAGCGGACCCAAATATAGGCATGGAGGTGTACTTGCTTTTGTTCGTAGGCTTTGATTGCATCCTCGAGGTTAGCAAAGTAACGACCTGCTCCCTTGGTGGCATTTGGATTTTTTGCGGTTAGATAATAGCATCCCAAGACCATATCTTGACTTGGTGCTATAATCGGGCGACCTGTTGCTGGTGACAGAATATTGTTCGATGCCAGCATTAACAACCTAGCCTCTGATTGGGATTCTAGGGATAGGGGCACATGTACTGCCATCTGGTCGCCATCAAAGTCCGCATTAAAGGCTGGACAGACTAAGGGGTGCAGTTGAATGGCACGACCTTCTACCAAAATGGGTTCAAAGGCTTGAATTCCTAGTCGGTGTAGAGTTGGGGCTCGGTTTAGCATCACCGGGTGACCTGCAATCACTTCTTCGAGTACGTCCCACACAGTGGGATCTCCCCGTTGAATCAATTTTTTAGCTGCTTTGATGTTATTCACCAAACCCTGACGAATCAGGCGGTGAATCACAAAAGGTTGAAACAGCTCAATCGCCATCTCTCTGGGCAAACCACACTGGTGGATATGCAGGTTTGGACCGACTACAATCACTGACCTTCCAGAGTAATCCACCCGTTTTCCTAGCAGGTTTTGCCGGAAGCGACCCTGTTTACCTTCGATAATGTCAGAGAGGGACTTCAGGGGTCGATTGTTTGCCCCTACGACTGTCCGTCCTCGCCTGCCATTGTCAATCAGGGCATCCACAGCTTCCTGAAGCATCCGCTTTTCATTGCGGACAATGATTTCCGGTGCCAGAATTTCCTGCAACCGGGCTAGTCGATTGTTGCGGTTGATGACTCGTCGATAGAGGTCATTCAAGTCAGAGGTAGCAAAGCGACCCCCATCCAGTTGCACCATCGGTCGCAGGTCGGGGGGAATGACAGGGATGACACTCAGCACCATCCAATCTGGCTGAGCCCCGGTGCCAATAAAGTTGTCAATCACTCGCAACCGTTTGATGAGCTTAGCTCGCTTTTGACCTTTAGAAGCCGCAATTTCTTCTCGCAGCTTTTCTGCGATCGCGTCTAAATCCAAATCCTGTAGGAGTCGTTGCAGAGCCTCAGCCCCAATCCCCACGTCTACCCCAGATAGGTCTGAGTCTTCGCTATAGAGCTGCTCCTCAATTTCCAGCCATTGGTCTTCGGTGAGCAGCTGTTTATAGCTGAGGTTTTCCGCATTACCTGGGTTTAGTACTACGTAGGCGTTGAAGTAGACAATCTGTTCTACATCCCGCAGGGGCATATCAAGCAAAATACTGAGGTAGCTAGGAATCCCTTTGAGATACCAGACGTGAGCCACGGGTGCGGCTAGTTTAATGTATCCCATACGGTGACGCCTTACCCGGGACTCGGTCACTTCTACACCACAGCGTTCACAGACAATACCTCGGTGGCGCACCCGCTTGTACTTACCACAATGGCATTCCCAGTCTTTAGCTGGACCAAAGATCCGCTCACAGAACAGCCCATCCATCTCCGGTTTGAGGGTGCGATAGTTAATGGTTTCTGGCTTAGTCACTTCACCGACCATTTGACCGTTGGGAAGAGTCCTTTCTCCCCATTGACGAATTCTCTCAGGAGAGGCAATACCAATTTTTACGTAGTCAAACCGCTGTTCTATTTGGCTTCTCATAATTTTGTCATTTCCCTATTCACAGACACTCATATAGAGCAACCTTTTAGGGTTGCTCTTCTTCCACCAACTCTTCCTGGTTTAGGGATTCATAGGTTGGTGAGCGTGGTGTTCGATGGCGTTCTGAATCGGTCATTAAATCCACTTCCATATCATTACTACTACCGTCTTCTGTGGTTTCGACTTTGTGAACAGCTATGTCGAGTCCTAAGGATTGGAGTTCTCGCATCAGTACCTTAAAGGATTCGGGAGTACCAGGTCGGGGAATGGCTTTTCCTTTCACAATCGCATTGAGAGCTTCGTTGCGGCCTTGCATATCGTCTGATTTAACAGTGAGCAATTCTTGGAGGGTGTAAGATGCTCCAAATGCTTCTAATGCCCAGACTTCCATTTCCCCAAACCGCTGACCACCTTGTTGGGCTTTACCCCCCAAGGGTTGCTGGGTGACTAGGGAGTACGGTCCGGTGGAGCGAGCATGAATTTTATCATCTACCAAGTGGACTAGCTTGAGCATATAGGCTTGCCCCACTGTGACTGGTTGGTCAAAGGCTTCTCCGGTGCGACCATCGTAGACAGTAATTTTTCCGGCATGCTCCGGATTAAATACCCACTCTTTATCAGGTTGCTCACTGGCTTCTTTAAGCTTGTTATGGACAGTGAGGCGGGATGCTTCTGCACCGTACATTTCGTCGAAGGGAGTAAGCTTAAATCTGACATTCAGGTGTTCCCCAGCCCATCCTAATAGACATTCAAATACCTGACCCACATTCATGCGACTGGGTACTCCCAGGGGGTTTAGTACAATATCTACAGGTGTACCATCGGGCAGGTAGGGCATATCTTCGATGGGCAAAATCCGGGAAATAATTCCCTTATTGCCGTGACGACCTGCCATTTTGTCACCAACCTGGATTTTACGCTTCTGAGCCACATATACACGCACTACCATGTTGGCTCCCGGTGGCAGTTCATCCCCTTGCTCTCTGGTAAATACCCGCACATCTACCACACGCCCTTTTTCACCATTGGGGACTCGCAGAGAATTGTCCCGTACATCCCTAGCTTTTTCCCCAAATATAGCTCGCAACAGTTTTTCTTCTGGTGGCTGGTCTGATTCCCCCTTGGGAGTAACTTTCCCCACCAAGATATCCCCAGCTTCTACCCAGGCTCCAATCCGAATGATCCCGGTTTCATCTAACTGACGCAGGGCATCTTCCCCCACATTGGGAATTTCTCGGGTTATTTCTTCCGGACCTAGTTTAGTCTGTCGCGCTTCTATTTCATACTTTTCAACGTGAATACTTGTGTAGACATCATCGTAAACTAGCCGTTCACTAACCAGGATGGCATCTTCGTAGTTATAGCCTTCCCAAGGCATATAAGCGACTAGAATATTTTGTCCGAGGGCGATTTCACCCCCTTCTGTAGCCGAGCCATCTGCCAGTACCTGACCCCCCACAACTTCATCTCCTACATACACCAAGGGTCGTTGATTTAAGCAGGTATCTTGGTTAGAGCGCTGATACTTTTGGAGGGAGTATTCAATAATTGCTGGGGTTTCTTTTGGTTGAACAGGGCTAGGAAATTCTAACTCATTCTCATTGCCCTTTTCCCCTGGCAGGGCTGGCGTATCTGTGGTGGTTGGATAAGGCTGTAACCGAATTGTGTTGGCATCGACATACACCACCTCACCATCACTGGCAGCCACCACGACCATACCTGAGTCCCGAGCCGCCTGGGCTTCCAATCCTGTTCCCACTAAGGGGCGCTCAGGTCGAAGCAATGGCACAGCTTGCCGCTGCATATTTGAGCCCATCAGAGCTCGGTTGGCATCATCATGTTCTAAGAAGGGAATTAGAGAGGTGGCAACAGAGATAATTTGCACTGGTGATACCGCCACATAGTCCACTTGGTCAGGGGTGGTGGTGGTGAATTCTTGTCGATATCGGACTGGTACAGACTCTCCCAGGATGTAACCTTCCTGATCTAAGGCAATATCTCCTGGTGCTACCCTCAGGTCATCTTCTTCATCTGCAGTCATGTACAAGGGCGGTCGGTCTTTTAGGACTCGCCCATTTTCTACTGGGTAAGAAGGAGTTTCAATAAAACCATAATTATTCACCCGAGCGTGGGTTGCCAAGGAGCCAATCAGACCTGCGTTGGGACCTTCTGGAGTTTCAATGGGGCAAATTCTGCCATAGTGAGATGGATGAATATCCCGCACTGCAAAACCTGCCCGTTCGCGAGTTAACCCCCCAGGACCTAGGGCAGACAGACGCCGTTTATGGGTCAATTCAGCTAATGGATTGGTCTGATCCATAAACTGGGAAAGCTGAGAGGACCCAAAAAATTCCTTAATCGCTGCTACTAGGGGTTTGGGGTTTACCAATGAGGCTGGGGTAAGGGTATCGGATTCTGAAACGGTCATCCGTTCCCGAATAATCCGCTCTAGGCGATTTAGTCCCACCCGCACTTGGTTTTGCAGTAGTTCACCAACAGAGCGAACTCGGCGATTTCCTAGGTGGTCAATATCATCTGTGCTACCAATGTCAAATTCCAGGTTGATTAGGTAATCAATTGCCCCGAGTATGTCTTGGGGGGTCAATACCCTTACCGTGTCAGGAATATTCAGCCGTAGTTTTTTATTGATTTTGTAGCGACCGACCCGACCTAGGTCATAACGCTTCTGGTCAAAGAAACGGGATTCCAATAACTGCTGACCACCACTAACAGTGGGAGGTTCCCCAGGACGCAGCTTGCGGTAGAGCTCCAGCAGGGCTTCTTCTTCACTGGGGTTCCCTTCTTTGTCAAGGGTTTTTTGATAGTAGTCTGGGTGGCGCATAGCATCAATAATTTCACTATCACCAAGCCCCAAGGCTTTTAAAAGCACCTGTGCAGACAGTTTACGGGTTTTGTCGATTCGCACCCAAACTAAGTTATTTTTATCGGTTTCAAACTTCAACCAAGCCCCCCGGTTGGGAATCAAGGAGGCTGAGTAGGTACGACGTCCGTTTTTATCAGTTTCAGACTTGTAGTAAACCCCAGGAGAGCGAACAATTTGGTTAACAATGACTCGCTCAGCACCGTTAATGATAAATGTGCCTCGGTCTGTCATCAGAGGCAAATCACCGATGAATACTTCTTGTTCTTTGATCTCGCCGGTTTCTTTATTAATCAGGCGAGTATGAACGTACATTTGTACGGCATAGGTACTGTCTCGCCGCTTAGCTTCATCTACATCATATTTAGGATACTTCAGCCTGTAGTTTTCACCCAAGAAGTGCAGCTCCATTTTGCCAGTGTAGTCGGTAATCGGCGAGAAGCTATTGAGTTCTTCAATTAGCCCCTCTTCCAAGAACCAGCGAAAGCTAGCACGCTGAATTTCAACTAAGTCTGGCAACATATAGGTGGCTGTTGTGTAAGTCTGATTAGTCATGGGGTCTGTTCTTCACTCTTTTTAAGTCAGCGCCGATTTCGATTCCCTTCCCAAGGCAGTACTTGTACTTGAACAGTTCCTTAAAACTTGGGTTCGAGCTAATAGATACTAGATAAATAGATACTAGATCAACTGTTAGAATTGACAGTCCCACAGATAACGTAAACGTGGAATTCTTAAGCTGAACACCACCGGACCTCAGGTAACCCTAATCTAGGTTTTAGATGTTCATAGCTATGGCTTAGAGTGCCTTCTATCTTCCACTTTTTCTCGAAAGCCATCCGTGGGAATTTAAACCATGTCTATTACTAGATTGAAAGAAACTCAGGCATGGATCAGGAAAACAACCAAAACACTATACTGGACTATACTGGACTTGGAGTACTTGCTGCCGGTGCTAGTTGTGGTTTTTACACTTGTCACCGTCGATATGCCCTGTCCTACACATGGCTTGTGCTTAGCTGGAGGCTAAAACCTTTGTAGGGCTTGTCCTTTGGTTAGTCATATTCAGGATAAATATGGTAGCATCTGTTCTCTTTTTTGTCAACCCTACTTCGGTAAACCTCTCCCAAAAGTACTATTCAAAGAGTCGGATTATTTCCTGTTATTTCCTCTTCTAGGTGTTACCATAGGTGTTCACAGCAAGCCTAGAAGTCGACCCATCATTCTCTTTCTACTGAACCATAGCAGAGTAGGGGAGTTGAGATTATCAAGAACCCACCTTCAGGTTTTCCCCTTTCAGGTCTGGTTGAGATTTACCCAATCCCTATTTGGGCAGCAGTTGCTGTTGAGAGGCTAAGACCAAAAAGCTGACAGGCATTTTGGGTGGTCTGAGCAGCCAACTCTTCTAGAGATATCCCTCGTAATCGGGCAACGCACTCGGCTACATAGCGAACATAGGCTGGTTCATTTCGTTTGCCTCGCTTGGGTACTGGTGCCAGGAACGGACAATCCGTTTCGATGAGTAGGCGATCGCTAGGTACCATGGTGGCTGATTCTTTTACCTGAGTGGCATTTTTAAAGGTCACAATGCCACTGAAGCTAATGTAAAACCCCAAATCCAAAAACCACTGTGTCTGTTGAGGATTACCTCCCCAACAGTGCATCACACCTCTTATTGGCCCGGTACTTTCCCAAAACTCTTGGAGTATGCCCCTCATTGCAGCAGCAGCGTCACGGCAGTGGATAATGACTGGCAAGCCAAGTTGGTGGGCAATCCCTAGTTGGGCTTTTAACACTTCTATTTGGTATTGTTGGTTCTTTGCTTTATAGAAATCCAAACCCGTTTCTCCGATAGCTACGACCCTAGCATCAGAGCGCCCTAGGGTCAAAATCTGATTTTCCGTTTCGGAAGTCCATTTTTCCGTATCTAAGGGGTGCAAGCCTACCGCGAAGGAGAGTTCGGGAAATCGCTCGGCTAGAGCTTGGATGCCTGTAAACTCAGACGGTTCTACGCAAGAGTGAACTAGACGAACCACACCAGCTTCAAGCCATCGGTGCCTTAATTGCTCTAACTCCGACTCAAAGACATCGAAGTTGATATGGACGTGGGTATCAATCAACTGCATCAATACAGTTTTTAATCTATTTATCTATTTTTAGTTTAATTAACAGCGGTTTTTGCTGAATTACTAATTGCAGCACTTAGCTAAGGTCAGCTGAGTCAGGCAATCTCATCATACAGCAGGTGATTCGGTCACAGTAGCGTTAAGTTGAGCCTCTATAGCTTTGAGCTTTTTGGCAAGACTTGCTTTTTTCCGAGCGCCATTATTGCGATGGAGCACCTTACGCTTGACAGCCTTGTCAATTTTGCTGTATGCTTCTGACATTCGACGTTTGACTTGTTCCAAGGCTTCCGGACTTGGTTGGCGTTCGTACTCTTCTAAGGCAGCACAATAGTTCTTCGTCAGGGTTTTCACCGCTGATTTGTAGGCTTTGTTCCGAATTCGGTTCCGTTCGGCGATTTTTATGCGTTTGAGGGCAGACTTGTTATTAGCCACAGCAGTCTTTACTTAACTTAATTTAGTTTGGGAGTTACCTCCCATAGAAAGTGGTATGATACCAGAAGTAACATCATACCATATATCATAATAAACTAGTATCAACACCCATAGCGTAACCCAAGCATCATCGTCTTTAAGCTATATTCTTAAAGTAAGTCCAGGAAAAATAGACACCTTTGATCAGGAGAAGTGTATAAACCTGGTCTAGGACGAGCAACACTAGCGTGATGGGCACTCCGACTCCATGCTGCGAATCATAACTGAGCAGGCTGAGGCACAAACTGAACTGCGGCGTATCCGCGATCGCACGGCTTCTGACCAAATGCTGAACAAAGAGGCAACTGTAAGGGAAGTTTTACAGGCAGTGAAGCGTAAAGGAGACGTAGCGCTCCTGCACTACACTGAGGAATTTGATCAGCTGAGATTGAGTCGAGAACAACTGCGAGTCAGCGGTTCGGAACTAGATGCGGCTTACCAACAGGTCTCCAAGGAATTACTTGATGCGATTCAATTAGCTGCTGGACAAATTGAGGCATTTCATCGACAACGAATTCCCAAATCCTGGGTGCAATTTGGTGAAGATGATGTGGTTTTAGGCAAGCGCTACACTCCTGTAGATAAGGCTGGACTATATGTTCCTGGCGGTAGGGCGTCCTATCCCAGTACTGTGTTAATGAATGCCATCCCAGCCAAGGTAGCTCAGGTTGACCAAATTGTAATGGTTACCCCACCAAGACCTGATCAAAGCATTAATCCGGCTGTGCTTGTGGCTGCTCAGGAAGCCGGGATTCATGAGATTTACCGGGTAGGTGGTGCCCAAGCAATTGCCGCCTTAGCCTTTGGAACCGAAACCATTCCCAACGTGGATGTGATTAGCGGTCCGGGGAACATTTACGTAACCCTGGCCAAGAAACTGGTTTACGGTATTGTAGGGATTGACTCCCTGGCTGGTCCTTCTGAGGTATTAATTATTGCGGATGAGGAAGCTAATCCAGTTCATGTGGCTGTCGATCTATTGGCTCAGGCAGAACATGACCCAATGGCAGCAGCGATTCTCCTGACCACTGATCCTCAATTAGCCAAACAAGTGCAGGGACAAGTGCAACAGCAACTAAAAGACCATCCACGACGCCTGTTGACAGAAAAAGCGATCGCTCACTATGGTCTAATCGTTGTTGTTGATTCTTTAGAAGCGGCAGCACAACTGTCTGATCAGTTTGCTCCAGAACACTTAGAACTAGAAATTACCCAACCTTGGGACTTACTAGACTATATCCACCACGCTGGGGCAATTTTCCTGGGTAACTCAACCCCTGAAGCAGTAGGTGATTACTTGGCTGGACCCAATCACACCCTACCAACTTCAGGTGCTGCTCGTTATGCTTCTGCCCTAGGTGTGGAAACCTTTATGAAGCACTCCAGTTTGATTCAGTATTCAGACCGAGCCCTCCATAAAGTGGCTGGTGCTATCGAGACTCTTGCTGAAGCAGAAGGTCTACCATCTCACGCTGAATCTGTGCGCTTACGAACTCAGCTTGATGCTGGGGGGTCAAAGGCAGTAGAACAATAATAGAAAAATAATCTAGTTAATGCTCTGCCGGTAGTCAGGTAGTTACTCATTCCCCAGAATGAAGAATTAAGAATTAAGAATTAATTCTTCATTCTTACTCTTTAGCACGGAAAATCCCAAAAACTGAGGTGAAGCCGTGCAAAAACGTACTACTGCCTACTGGACCAATTTCCCCGTTACAGAAGAAGCCAGCCAGCTGAATATCCTTGATGTAACGGTGGAATAGTTGGGAATCAAAATTAGGTTTACCGTAAAGTCCTTCTCCTCGCCCCAGACAGGAAAACATCAAAGCACCAGCAGCTTGAGTGGTGTTAGTTTGCTTTTGATAGTCCTCAAGAAGGAGTGCCAAGTCTTCCTCTGAAGTCTGAGCATCTCTGAGGTGGAACTGAATACGTTGACCGGGTCGAATCCGATCAGCAATAGCGATCGCACCAATCCTCGGATCCACACCTAACAGATTGCGGATCAGAAAGTCTCCCTGACCCAGCTGTTGTTTAAACTCATCTCGGGCAACTCCCACAAAGAGTGAATGTTGTGCCAGCTTACGGTCTGCCTCATCCATACTTTGGATTAACTCGCGCAACACCATTAATGGGGGATGGGATGCTGGCTCACAGCTGGTGATCTTGCCTTGATCGAGGGCTGTCAATTCCAGCAGGATATTCTGGTCTGCTTTAGCCACCTGATAGGTTTCACCGATAGGACGACAGCCTTGAGCCACAATGGTTTCTAATACAACATTGCCGCTTAGAGCAACCCCCACAGTTCCTTCATGGTAGAGAGACTTTGCCAGTTGGGTCTGGTCTTTCAGGCAAAACAAGCCATTCTTAACCATCATAGAGCCACCACTAGCCTGTCCTCCTACCTTGGCTGAGCCTGGATAAGCATAATCCAACCCTTGGAGCAAATCATTAATTTTAGATGACAAGGGATCAGAGAATAAAATAAACTGGGGTTGCTCTTGGGGGGAAATGCCAATCAAGTCCACCCAAGCATCAGGAGGACTATCCAAATCTGGCAAGGCGTCTCCAGGGATATGAAAGCTATGGACACTAACATCAGGCAAACAGGCTAGGCTGAGGCTTAGGGCTGGTCCTTCCTCAACTTCCACAGCCTGACCATTGGTGTTCATCCCAATGATGCCACTCCCACCACAACCAATCAGCACAGGTAAAGACAATCGTTCCTGGAGCAGGGGGATGAGGCGAGGATACTCACTGGCATAGGCAGATGAGATGAACACCAGACCCAAATCTGCTCTTGAAGGCAAAGACTTCTCAAGGCAGTCTGCCACTTCGGCCACTGCCGCTTCTAATGATGCACGGGTTGATAGAGCATTTGCCCACTTGATCACTTTAGCCATCTATTCTACCTAATTCACTCCCGATACCATTGCCTATTGAGGGGATTGGCCACTCCTTAAGGTTTTATAATAACGGTGAACTACCACAGACTTCCACTAAGCCTTACCTGATACTGAGAAGAGGATTGGTTGTGGTAGACTAAACTTAATATAACTTAATCTAAATTACTAGTTATCAAAAAGCTAGCGTTAACGGGGTTATAAACTGTTTTTCTTAAGGCGCGCTTTCCAATGGCCGGGAAACCCGGCCATTGGAAAGCGCCTCAAAAAATCTGTCTATATCTGCATAACTATGAATAGTTATTGCCATATTAGCCATCCGCTCTACTGCAATTTAAGAGTAACAATTCGTAATATAGTGGGTAAATCAGACAGGCTCCCTTAAATTCCCAGTTCCTCTAACTCGAAGTCCTTCCTCAAGTCAGCCATGGCAAGAAGGATAAGGGCTCAAGGTGAATTCCACCCCAACCACACTACCAAGTTAGCTATGTCAATATCTGTCGATTAAAGGGGGAATTTGACAATCCCCGGTCATTAGACGCGGGGATTCGTTAAGAATCCGTAATCGAATCTTACAGGCGTAGTCAATGCGCCCCTACTGAGTTCCACTTGGTCCAAGCCTTGGGTTCCCGCTACTTTTTTTTGTTGGTTATGCTTTCTAGGTACTACCACGCTTGCCAGTGCGGTACGCTCTGCTTAAAGTTACCGTAAGAATAAAGAAGCCTTAATAACAAAGATTTAACCCTTCTATGCATAGCCGACTAACCATAAAGGCTTCTTTATTCTAAGGTTTCGTCAAAGATCTGCAATTATTTACCCGTTCACAAGAGGTGCGACCCGAAGGTGCGACCCAAGGGCGATTTACTCGCCCTTGGGTCGCACCTTGAGCGAATTTAATTCGCCGAACGCGCCCCGCGTCTCCTACGGAGAACGGAAAGCGCACCTGAGGATTAACGCAATGCAATCAAAGAGGGTCGGCATTTCTGAGGTACTAGAATTGCTTCATCACGTAGGCGTTTACCATTACTCACTTCACCATTGTAGTTTTCATGACGGCAGTTAAAACTGCCGCGTCGCGTTTCCTCCCGGAGACGAAACCTTAGAATAGGGTTTGAAGTCTCCGTAAGGATAGGGTCGCCTTATTACAAGAGACTTAACCCTATTTTGCATGACCTACAAACTATAAAGGCGACCCTATCCTAAGGATTCGTCTCTGGCCAAAATCGGCAAAGTTTTAACCCTTTTACCCATAGCCGACTAACCATAAAGGCCAGAGACGAAACCTTAGACAGTGGAGCCTTATAACAATAGCCTTAACCCTTTTACCCATAGCCTGCCGACCATAAAGGCTCCACTGTCTTACGGTAACTTCAAACCCTATTCTGGCGGTAACTTCTGACCCGGATTGAAATCACGGGGCTACCACGCTCCCGCGTTCTTTCCGTGTCAAGAGTTCTAGAAGTGGTGTAAGCTACCAGGGGGTAAGGGGAAATTGGGAAAATCTTAAAAAATAAAGAACAAATTTGTGTTAAAGCAGGTCTTTTGCTTTAACCTAAGAAGTTAAAGTAGCTAAGTAAAGTAGCTAATCAAAGTAGCGCTCTTAGTTAATTCCCTGGTAATTTCTGGTTAATCCGGGATTTCCTAGCTAAGATGCAGGTAATGGACACTAGTCCGATCGTTGTAATGGCCACGACACCTACGAATGACCGCCAGTTCGTAGCCCTGTCCCTAGTAGTTAAGATGAGGGAAACATGTGCTGCTAGCCCAACCAGCCTTTACAACATTGCCGTTCCCGGAAGCGGGACAAACTCCGGCAAACCTTACCCCTGATAGGAGTTGCACAAAACCTAAGCAACTAGGTCGTCTTTTCAACGAAATTACTAGTTATTAAGCCTCCTATCGTTAAGTATTTTGCTAAGCGCGGTTGGTTACTACTACCAATCCTATCAGCAAAATAAAAATAGACATCATTAAGTTATAAAAGCGAAAGACAGATGAGCGAATTACAAGAGAAAATAGACCAAGAGCGTGAACAAGCTAGAGCCGTTTGTGATGCTGAGGGGGCGTCTTCAGCAGAATGTGCAGTAGCTTGGGATAACGTAGAAGAACTACAAGCAGAGGCTTCCCATCAGCGGCAAAATGCCAAGCCCAAAAACTCCCTTGAAGAGTACTGTGATGATAATCCTGACGCAGCTGAGTGCCGGGTATATGAAGACTAGACTCTAGGATTGTTCTGCCAAATACTCTGAATAAGGGTAGCAGGAGTAAATCCCCGATTAGGATTTGCTCCTGCTACCCTTTTTGGTGGCGTTATAGCGCTACGCGCAAGTCCGCAAGTCCGCAAGTCCGCAAGTCCGCAAGTAAGCGATTACTTACGTTTCGGAGTTTAGGAATGTCAAACATCTGAATGCGTAGTGCTATACTGGCCTGATGCTTTCCTTGGCTTTGTTTCTAGATTTCCAGTATGGCCATTGGTGAAATAACATAGATCAAGGTCATTTCGGCAACAAGCAATGCAAGATGAAATTATTCAATTACTGGTTTGGATGGACTACCGTTTGGCAGTTTTGTTCACAGTATTTATCCCCTTGATGCTGCTAATTTGGGCATTTTTCCAGAAAGCAGATGCTATGGTACGCCTGTTGATTATCTATTGGCGTGTTTCCAGTCTCCTAGCGATTACAGTTTACTTGTTGATTGTCGGTTGGCCGATTGCTTATGTGTGTGCTTTGAGCTCCCGTATTCTGATCCCCATCTCCCTGTGGTTTTGGATTGACTTGAATGAGGAGATTGATGATAGGCCCGCTAGTCCCCTGAAGCTAACACTGACATCTTGGCGTTGGGCAATGACTATTTACTGTACTCTGGGGACAATCGCTAGTATTCCATTTCTACGTTGTGCCTTTGTCCCAGGAGCAATCACATCTGGATTTTGTCAGGTGTTGAGGGAGCCGCCTTTGTTATTCAAACAGTATTTCCATGGTGGTTATACCCCTGGATTTTTGGGCTTTATCGGAATGGTGGGATTATTCTTCTATGTCCTTTACTTAAGCTATTTCGTTCTGTTTCGACTCGGCAAACAAGGACGATCAGCTATTGAACCATGAAATGGGTTATGGCTTTGGATTTTGTAGGGCAGTAGCATCTTCTTTGAGACTCCCCACGGCGCTTATGCCGGGGGAGTCTTGGTTCAAAGGAGGTAAGCATTCAGCAGTCAGGGGTCAGCGGTCAGCCGTCAGGTTATTTTATTCAAAAGCTTTTCCCGTAGGGTGCCCATAGCGCATAAGCTGTTCGGTGTAGCATGGGCGTAGCCCATAGGCTGATAGCTGAATACTTACCCCGGTGCGCTTTCCCCATTAAGAATTAAATTCGCCACTGGTCGCACCGCAAAGTAAGGTTGATTAACGGATTCGGAATTCTACTTAACCTACAGGCAAAGCGCTAGATCAGATTTTATGGTCACCACCAGTACGATAAAGCTAAATATATCATTATATCCTGCCAATAGGCAACGCCACAACTAAAAACTCACAACTGAAAACTCACAGATGATGGATTCCATTGGTAGGCGTCTAGAACAATACACCATCAAACGCCCAAAAGAGGTATTGATAGTTACCGCACAGATAGCTGGTGAACAGGATCAAATTGCTATTTTTAAAGGTTTTTCCAGTTCTTTAATGCGTCCGACATCCTTTGACCCAGATGTAGCGGTCTTACCAGCACAGGCAAAGATCATTAGCATAGATCGAGTGGCTGCTCCCTATAATCCACAGTCTCCTCGTTATCTTCAGCAAGGACTGACTTTGGAAACTATGGAAAAGTTGTTGGAGAATGCTGGTGTTTAATTTAGCATCCTGGCTAGGTTGTGGCTGCTAAGTTCCAAGGGAGGAACGTAAATTTTGGTAAAGTTTTGCCTGAAGGCCCTTGGGACCTAAGTGTATTTGGATCTAGTTAGTCAATTTTGATAAAGTCTTGCCAGAAGCCTAACAGGGCTAAATGTACTTGGATCTAGTTAGTCAATGTTTGAGTAAATCTTGGATAAACTCTGGCCAAAGCGCTCACAGGGCTAAATGTACTTGGATCATAATCTGAATGTACTTGGATCATAATCTGATCACAAGCATGTATGGGATCACAACCATAGGTTGGATGTATTGATGGATATCTACCAAAGCAAAATAAAGTGTTATTCTCCACAGTGAGTGTGTAATGTGAGGAAATTGAAATTATGGTTACATCCCCTGTCCGTATCCAGGGATTGGATAGTGCTGAGTTCTCATCCAAGAATCAGCCAATGAACTGCCCCAATGTCAGGTTACCTTGGCAACCCCTAACTCTACCCACAACCCCATTATTCGGTACCGATGGCATTCGGGGACGAGCAGGAACATTGCTCAGTGAAGATTTGGCTTTACAAGTGGGTTTCTGGGCTGGTCTTGTGTTACAGGAATACTCAGCTGTACCAGGACCGGTGATTTTAGGGCAGGATTCACGCAATTCTAGTGATATGTTGGCAACAGCCTTAGCTAAGGGGTTGACTACAGCAGGTCTAGAGGTGTGGCACCTGGGATTATGTCCCACTCCTGGTGTTGCCTACCTGTGCAGTGCCACAAGTGCCATAGGGGGTGTGATGATTTCTGCTAGTCATAATCCTCCAGAAGACAATGGGATTAAGTTTTTTAGCGGGAAAGGCACTAAGCTATCTCAGGAGCTGCAAAAGCATATAGAAGCTGGATTGAGGGGTTTTATTGGTCAGGCTGTAGTGAGTAAAACCCAAGGGAAGTATCACTATCGCCCAGGGTTGGTCACCGATTATGCAGCAGCACTTCACCGTCCTCTGAAAGGAGTGACGAATTTACAAGGCATGAAGATTGTGCTGGATTTGGCTTGGGGGGCAGCAGTGCGACTCTCAGGACAAGTGTTTGAGCAGTTGGGGGCACAAGTGATCTGCTTGCATGACCAGGCAGATGGCGATCGCATTAATGTCAATTGTGGCTCTACTCACCTCGAACCCCTGAAAGCTGCGGTAAAAGAATACCAAGCAGATCTTGGGTTTGCCTTTGATGGTGATGCAGACCGATTGATGGCAGTAGATGCCCAGGGTCGGGAGATCAATGGAGATTACATCCTCTATTTTTGGGGTCAAACCTTACGTGCTGCCCAAAAGCTACCAGAAGACATAATGGTAGCAACGGTAATGGCAAATTTAGGATTTGAACGAGCCTGGAAGCAGTTGGGGGGTAAATTCCTACGGACAGCGGTCGGAGATCAGCATGTCCAAGCTAAAATGCTCCAAACTGGAGCTATGCTAGGGGGTGAGCAATCGGGACATATCATCTGTCACCATTATGGTTTGACTGGGGATGGCATGTTAACTGCTTTACATCTAGCTTCTTTGGTCCGTGAATCTGGGATGACCTTAGGGGAGTTAGTAGACCAAAGTTTCCAGACTTACCCCCAACTGCTGCGTAATGTCA
>NZ_JAAHGN010000490.1:0-5398 GCF_010672485.1 Moorena sp. SIO2C4
CCCGGGGAATTAAAAATTAAAAATTAAAAATTAAAAATCTAGAATTGTCCGAATCATTTTGAATTAATAATTTTGAACTTTGAATTGGAGCGTTCGCGCAGCGTGACCTACGGTCAAGCGACTTGACGACTCCCCACAGATAAATCGGGAGCGTTGCATCTGTAGGGGGATGATTGATCGAGATGGGGAAGATGGGGAAGAATCCACCCATCCTCCTGTTGATGTTTATCACGTTTTTATTAGGATTTCTATATCAGTTGTTTTTTGCTTTTTTTGATGGCAGGCTTAACCGAATATTTTTAATTATTAATAAAATTATTACTATAAATAAACTAACTATTTATAGTAATAAAAGCAACCCTATTGTCAGTATTTTTTACTGATTTATTAGTAGTGGTATTTTACTGATTATTATAATAATTTCATAGATAATTTTTTATATTTTAAAAACAAATAAAAAATTATCATATCACATTTTAATTTCACTTATAGGGCTACAAAAATTAAAAAGCTTAAAATGGATTGTCCTTTATATGGAAAACTTTAGGTATTTTACCGGCTAATACTAGTCTAGCTTGAATTTTTAGCCGATTATTAAAAGTGGAGTAACCTTGGGAGACCTTGAGTTTAGTGGATAAGACGGGGTAGGGACGGTTAGCCTAATTGAGACATTATCAAAACCCGATTCCTACTCCCCACTGCACTCTCCTGCAATTACAGTTAAGACTACAGCATACTATAACTGATAAAATTTAGCCACACTCAATACAAAAAACCCCTGATGGGCGGTTGGGTGCCCCAGGGGGATGCAGCAAAAGGTTAAAACTACCATATACAACAGTAATCGGAAATGACAGTAAACCGTATCCGCAAAATCTCGGAAATCTCTGAGCCACTCGCAATAGTGGCCTACGAATAATTACGTAGTTGCCTTATCCATGGTTACTATAGGGTTCTTGTCTACTAATATTCACAGCCATCTGACAAACCAGTAACTTGGGTCGAACTAGGGAACTGGCTCCTATTCCACACCTAGTTCAGGGAAGGTCAACGGAATTGAGTTGCCTTGAGGGCAAATCCGACTCGAAGGGCCTGTTCTATGTGCTGAACCCTTTGGAGTTTTCCAGGGTTTTGATCCTGCCGATACAACTTGTCTAAGCCAAGAATGAACACAGTGAGTATGATTAGTGTAGTGGCCAAATTGCGAGCAAATAGTAAATCGAACATGACTATATCCTGAATGTGTCAATCCCTGGGCATTCTGAGCCCCATTGCCCATGATTAAAAATTGTGAAGTGCCGATGTTTAATTTAGGGTTGACGCTCAGGTGTACAGTGTTGGTTGTTGTGTAAGAATTGAGAGCAATCGCTACAATTGGTGAAATCTGGTGAAATCTCGGAAATCTCGTCACTTACTAGTAGCTTCCTTTGTCCCGTGGCTGAATCTTCCCATGAATAGCAGTAGAGTGGGCATCCTGCCCGCCCGAAAATATATTGAAACTGGCAAGATGCCAGTTCCACCAAGATGCCCATTCCACCTCACTCTTAAAATCATTCCATTATTAAGCAATGCTTTCGTTGTCGCTGGCGCTGTCTTGGGCTGTACCCACCAAGTTATACCGACCACACCAGCGTCAGATGCTAAACCAGTGATTAGCAGATCTGTTACTGATCTAATTCAGATTGAACCCTTACCGATTGCTACCAAGTATAGGAATCAGTGGACTCCTGAATTGGAATCAGAATTCTGGGTGCGAGCCAACCAGGCAATTCAGTACTACGATGGGTTAGGTTATGGCAACAACTACGGGGAAAATGAGAAGCGGTCTTATCCCTATGCCATGTTTGATTTTATTGTTGGCAATCGGGACAAAGCCCTAGAGTTTCTGCAATCAGAAGATGCCCAAGCTCAAGATAACCAACATACTGAGGGTATTGACTACTATTACGCTTTCACTCTCAAAGGACAAATCCGAAAATACTTCTTCTTTGGGCAATTTCTCGACCCGACCTACAAACAGCGAATGTTTGACGGTGCCAAAACCTGGACAGAAACAGACCCCAATGGGCGTCCTCACCCGATTTATGGAAAGGGAAAAGGTGGTGATGGTTGGGGACCGGATGTGCGAGGAAGTTGGGTGGATGGACGCAACACGGACAATCTCCGGGCAATGCGAGAGATTTCCGTTTATCTGATGGCGGAGGAAACCGGAAATGAAGAGACTAGGCGTCTGTATAAAAAGAAAATTCAGCGCTATGTCTGGGCGCTATACAACATTGGTATGGGAGAGTGGGACTCAGAGACTTACCATGGTCACACCTTTGCGGCTTACCTAAATCTCTACGACTTTGCGAAGGAGCCGGAGGTGAAACAACTGGCCAAAGCGGCTCTAGATTGGATGTCAGCGGCGGCAGCAGTGAAATATTATCGAGGTGGTTTTGGTGGACCGACTAAGCGGGATTACAAAGAATCAACGATGCTTTCAGCCCCGTGTCTAAAGACTGGGGATGAAAGCGAGATGGTGGCTTTAGCCGCCGTGAAAAATATTCAGAGATTTTCCGGAATCTTGTAGAATAAAATAAAGCAGTTAAAGGTCCAGACTGATGATCATTCTGGAGTTCAAGGCATACGGCAAAAAACCTCAATATTTGGCTATTGATGAGGCGATTAGGACAGCCCGTTTTATCCGAAACAGTTGTCTCAGATATTGGATGGACAACAAGGGCGTCAATAAATACGATCTGTCGAAATACAGCAAAGTTTTAGCCCATCAGTTCCCGTTTGCTAATGAATTGAACTCTACTGCTCGTCAGGCCAGTTCTGAACGGGCATGGTCATCAATTTCTCGGTTCTTTGACAATTGCAAAAAAAAGGTACCTGAAAAAAAAGGTTTCCCAAAGTTCCAAAAGCGTGGCAGATCGGTTGAATACAAACAGTCTGGCTGGAAATTGTCCCCAGATAAAAAGTCGATCGTGTTCAGGGACAAGAAGGGAATTGGGAAGCTCAAACTCAAGGGTAATTGGGACTTGTGGCGCTTTGATAAGAAGCAAATTAAGCGGGTTCGGATAGTTCGACGAGCTGATGGCTACTATGTCCAGTTCTGTGTTTCAGTTGACATAACGGAAGAACTGGAGCCAACTGGAACAGCCATCGGGTTAGATGTCGGGCTGAAGGATTTCTACACGGATTCCGTTGGAAAAACTGAACCTAACCCCCGGTTTTATCGGATTGGTGAAAAGCGCTTAAAGTTTTATCAGCGTCGGGTATCTCGAAAAAATAAAGGCTCATCCAACCGCAAGAAAGCTGTTAATAAACTAGGTAGGACACACCTTAGAATAAGTCGGCAACGTGAAGAACACGCCAAGAGACTGGCACGTTGCGTAATCCAATCTAACGATTTGGTTGCCTACGAAGATCTAAGGGTTAGGAATTTGGTTAAAAATCATTGTCTGGCCAAGTCTATTAATGATGCGGGTTGGTATCAGTTTAGGAAATGGTTGGAGCATTTTGGAACTAAGTTTGGCAGGGTCACTGTTGCAGTCAACCCCGCCTACACTAGCCAGAACTGCTCTGAGTGTGGTGAGGTCGTAAAAAAGTCTCTATCAACTAGGACTCACACCTGCAAATGCGGTTGTCAATTAGACCGCGACCACAACGCTGCCATCAATATCCTCAAGAGAGCCTTGGGTACGGTGGGGCACACCGGAACCTGGATCCTAGATCCGAACGTTTTGGGAGATTTGGCCTCTACTTTTCCTGGTTCCGACCTGGTTAAGCAAGTCGAGTCTGCGAACAAAGAATCCCCGCGTCTTTAGACCGGGGAGTGTCAAGGCAAAAGTAATGTGGTGTACGGAGCCAGTGCTGCCCGTCTGTTCTGGCTTTATTTTGGCGATGTTACCTTAGTCAATCCTAAGCCAGAACGGGATGTGATTCACGTAATTACTAGCGCCTATCGACCTCCCCAGGCGGTGGTAAAGTTAGCTCGTAAGCAGTTTCAGAAGCCTGTGGAAATTCTGGCGAGTAAACCAGTCTACGAAAATTGGAAACCTGGAGGTGAGGATAAACCAGGATATTGGGAAACGACCTTTTTTGGTCATACCTATCAGTTGGGGAGTTTGGCTGGTGAGTTCCCCGCTGGTGATGTCGGGCCATTCAAGCTAATGGCATACAATCAAGAGCGGGGTGTGGATTTTTTTGTTGCTAATACTGGTGGCGCTTGGGTGAAGCCAGGAAAAAATCAGGGAGACCAAGTTGGGCAATACCGTAACCTAGTTCTTTGGTTAAGACCAGCTAAGGATAGACCATTCTTTTTCCAATTACCTAAGACGGCTCAAGCAGAAATAGAAGACGGGATTTGGTTCTTTAAACTGGAGAAAACCTGGTTAGCGATTCGCTCGATTAATTTGGATACCTATACTGAGGTGGCTATACCGAACCAGAAATTTGCCCAGCTCTATAGTCAGGAAAAAACTCTTAAGGCAACAACCCTAGGCAATAGCTATGCTGGCTTTGCTCTAGAAGTGGGAGAAGAAGAATCTCATGGTAACTATGAGGATTTTAAACAGGCAGTTAAGGAAAAAAGTCAGTTAGATTTACGTGAAATTGACCTAGGTAAAGTGCAGTGGATTGGTAGCACTGGTGAGAGTCTTCAACTGACCCACAATCCTAAAAATGACTTGCCAAGTCTGATCCGAAATGGTAATAAACATGACTGGTCAAAACACGTTGACCTATACAAACCAATTAATGGGAATGGACCAATTTATCTAGGTTGGAAAATAGGTAATCTCCGGGTTGAAGCAGGGGATTCGGTGTTTCAAAATTGAGTATTAAGTGTTGAGTGTTGATCGCTGAATATCCCCTCAAAGGATGTCTGAAACCAATAGTCAGCACTTCAATGGTCATACAAGTCATTTTTGATTAACGGTTGATTATATAATTCATTATTCTGGACTTTAGACTAACTGGTGTTGAAGGAGTTGTAATGCCTTCAGCACATCCTCGTTGGTTAGGTCTGGTGCCCTACAGCCCACTAAAATTTTCAATACAATCGCTTAAGCAAGCATCATTAGCACCCTAGTAGGGTGACTTATAGGAAAATTTTCAGACATTTTAAGTTGAAAAGCTAAAGGTTTTCCTTCTCAAATTGAGGAGTAGCTTGCGTGGCAATTTGGTCAATATAGCGCTACGCGCAAGGCAAGAGGCAAGAGGCAAGAGGCAAGAGGCAAGAGGCAAGAGCTGATTATAATAGCTTTTCCTGTTTTTATAAATCTCCTAACCTTAATGGGTAGTGCTATAAGTTACGATTTTAGTCCCCATGTATTTGTGAAAAACAAAAAAATAACTCTTTATGGATAAATCTATATTTTTATATCAAGAAAATGCCAAAAATCAGGAA
>NZ_JAAHGN010000491.1:0-5357 GCF_010672485.1 Moorena sp. SIO2C4
ACTGGTCTACATCTGCACGGGGTGCCATTAAGTCAAAGTTACCCGCTTGTGCCCAATCGTTAGCTGTCCATCCTGATAAGCCGAGGGTAAAGGACATATCCCCTAGGTCAGCTACATAAAAGGATGGCATACCGGTTCCGAGTAGGTGAATGGTAAATTTGTTGGCAATGGGGATAAGACGTTCTAGGATGTGGAGGCGGCGGCGTCCCCAAACTCGGATGACCTGTTCTGATGAACCTTGATAGGGCGATCGCGAACAGACTACTTCGATGTTCCAAGGCTCAAATACTATTCGCACGGGTTCTCCTGGTTTGAGATGGTAACGCATTCCCCGTGGGCCAGTTTTTTCTTTGTGGCGACGCAACACAAAACAGATATTGTGAATATCCATGGGCTGCAAGTCAAAGGTGGTGGCGGGTAAGGCCATGGCGGAACTGACTTGTAGAAATCCTCTTACCCAACTGTCTGGTAGGTCAATTTTGACTTCTTTAAATGCTGCTTCATGGGTGGTTTTTACTTCAAAACCGGAGGGGTCAATTTCAAATTGGGTTGTCTTGTAACTGCGGATTTTTTGAAATTCGTTGTAAAGGGCGGCGGAGTAATCTATGTTTGTTGTACCGCAGGCGAATTCGTTGATAGTTTTAAAAACTTCGTAGCTGGCTCCTAGTCGCCCATAACTGGATTCATCTTGGCTGAAACATTCAAAGAAGACTTCATCGGGATGAACGGTAATTACTGGATCGAGGACAAACCAGGCATCACGGTCTTTCTGATAGAGGTAATTGTAGTACTGTTGTCTGGCTTTATAAAAGGTGGATAATCGTTGATATCGGTTCTGATTTAATTGAGTTAGTTCTGCTTGTAAGGGTTTAATTTTATTGGCGATGTCTTGGCGTTGTGCGGCTATGAGTTGCCAGTCTTGTTGGTCTTGGTTGGCACGCCATTGTTTATACTCGGTTCTGTCTTTGGGTTTGAAGCGTAAATCGGAAAATACTACGTCATGTAGGGCGCTGATGGCTTCTCGAAAGGCTACATTTTTCCCTAATTCACCAATGAAGTAAGTGGGAGGACGCTTGGTGTCTGGGGAGAAGGACATTTGGGTGCTGCTGCCGCGATCGCTAACTGCTGTACTATTTTTATAGGCGTAGTTAAATTCCATGGTTTTTAGGGTATTGAAGTATTTTTTTTATTGTTAAGAAGGGAATCGGGAATTTAGAATTTAGAATTTAGAATTTAGAATTTAGAATTTAGAATCGGGAAAATTATGAAATAGATAATGGAAATAGATAATAAGATTTTTTGGTGTTATCCTGAATCATTACTTTGTTTCATAAGCGATCAGGATATAGTTGAAAATGCTATAGGGTTTCTCGTACTATCGCTACTCCCTATTCCCGACTCCCTCGGTGTGCTTGACTCCCGACTCCCTACAATACACAACTGATAAATCCCTACACTCCTCTTAATTCGGATACTGGTTTAACCTGAATAGGAAGAGGAATAGTAGGATAGTTTTGGTGAATTTTAAGCATGAGCTGAATTGAACGGGCTTTATCACCAATAGCCATTGTGATGGATTGTCGTGTTAATATTTCTGCTACTATTTTAGCAGCTGCTTGGCTTTTTTGGGCTTCAGCTTCTAGAAATGCGAAGACGCGCTGTTTAGCAATTCGTCCGCGATTAACCCGAGACAAAATACTGATAAAGTAAGGGATTAAGTCTTGCAAACGGTCGGGATTATCTACGGCATACTGTTCTAGATAGTTAGTGGCAAATAGCTGCATGTCTTGGCTGGGATGTTCACTAAATTTAAGCAGATAATCTTGACCATAACTCTGCTGAAAGGTACGTAGGACTAAATTCCGCCCAAATTGACGAACATCATCCCGAGTACTGTCACAAATACTGACCATGACTTCAGGTGTCCAGTCTTGTTCGGTAATTTGTTGGCTAAAGAGTTTGGTAGCAAATTCTCGGGAATCCTGCCATTTTGCTTCTAGTAATCGCACTGCGGCTAACATGTCTTGAGAATTGCTACGGATACGGTTGAGCCTTTGCTCAATCATTGTCCAAGCGGCTTGACGGACGGATAGGATTTCATGATTGGCTAGTTTAACAATGTCAGGAATTTTTAATTCTAATCCCCAAGTGGTATAGTTAGCTTGGAGTACTAATCCTACTAATTCTTGAGCGGCTGATGATTTGGCTTGGAGAAGTTCCATCGCGTTGTCTTTGGTAATCATAGTCATCCAGCTGGGTAAGTCTTCTCGTAGCAGTTGGACTAAATCTTGGTGAACACCTTGATGTCTTTCTGGTAGCTGCAATAGGCTAATGATTTCTGTGGCTAGCTGAGTGACAAATTCTGGATATAATTTTCCTAAGCGCTGAATTACTGGACGAATACCTTGACGCAAGTGTGCTTGTTGATTGGTTGCGATCGCTAATACTAAGTCGTAGTCTTGTAGCAACCGTTGATCGGGAAGTTGACCGAAAATCTGAACCCCAATCCCTTGCACTGACTGATGGGAAGCGTTGAGGAGTGATTCAATTAATTTGGGTGGTAAGTCAGCGGCAGGAGTTTCGTGATTGAATAGGATTCTTGCTCCCAATTCCTGGATTTCTGGCATGGGGTGTTGGAGGAGATCTAGTACTACTCCCATACCCAATGTCCGGAGTTGGGGGGTAAAACCTAGAAGCAGGGTTTGAGCAGTGTCTTTGCCGATATCGGTTTGAGTTGGTTCTAGTACGAGTACTGCTGCAATCATTCGCCCGATTAATACTTTGGCTGTTGCTTCACTTACTATTGATTGAGTCAGTAACTGACGGGCAAAGGTACGGGTATCGGAGTGTTGACTGATCACTAAAGGGATGATCAGCTGGCTGGCGGTAATCAAGTGAGTTGGTATTGCTTGTATCCACTGATGGGCTTGAGTACGAGCTGGTGGAAACTGGCAGTTGGCTAAGGCAAGTAATAAGTCTAGGTTAGGATTGTCGGGATTATCGGAATTATATTTTTGTGTTGCTAGTTCAAAGCCGAGTTGAGCGGTTACTGGGTAGGGTTTGTTAACTAGTCTGATTACAGTATCTGTATCGATTTGATTACAGAATGACTGACATACCCTCAAGGCTTTGGCGGCAAACTGATGAACTTGATGACAGTGGCTTTCTAATAATAACTGTAGCAGTGCGTCTGGATGTTGCTCCCAAAGTTTAGGAAAGGCTTCTTCTCGGACATCTGGCTCTGGATCACCGGGTTTGTAGTTGTCTCGACAACGCCATGCCTGGCTGTTGGGCATTAATACGTAACGGGGACTATTGGTATAGAGAATATGGTTAAAGGTTAAGTAACCGGCATAGCTGTCCCAGTTGCGAGTGTAGCTGGTGCGACGACCGTTGGAGTAGTTCCAGCGATAGAAGGTTGATGTTCTGGCGGGTACTGCATCAGAATCAGAATATTTCAGTAATACCTCTAGGGCTAGATTTATGTAATTGCGTTCGGCTCTGCCGTGCCAAAGGCGATCGCATTCTTCACCCAATTTCCTGAGAGTCCGCCATACCCGCCGCCGTAGATAGTCACGAGTTACGTTGCTGTAAGCCCGTTTAGCATCAGGACTACCGAGGTAATTGGAACGGGGAAGATATTTGCGACTATTTCTGTCCCAGTAATATCGATGCCAATAAGACTGACGAAACATTGGTGGCTCGGTGTCTAGGCGGTAGGCGATAATGCCAAATACTTCCGCATCTTGTCGATATTCGGCAATCTTGAATATGTGGCGAATGGCTTTGAAGTAGTTGGGGCGTAGGGGAGCAGTGCGTAATAGGTTTAGTAGTGCTGGACGCACTTGAGCATTATTAATTTGATATAGGGTATCGAGAACACCAAAACGAGTATAGTCGTTACTGTCTAGATAGGTAACTAGGGCATTAGAGAAGTCAGCAGGATTATCGCTTTCGATATGGGATTGCAATTCGGCAGGCAATTGCTCTATCTGTTGAGAGCGCAACCGTTCTTGAGTTGATGGATCACAGAGTTTCATCCAGGCTTCCCAAGCAATCCGCTTGACAAAGTCTGGAGTTGAAGGGGTTTCATACAAGCGTTGGAGATGAGGAATTACATGCTCATCACCACACCATCCTAAAGCCCAAGCAATGCAGTAGTCTTTTAAGGGTTGATCAGTGCCAATCAGAGGGATAATTAAGGGCGTAGCTTCACGAATTTTTAATTCTCCAGCCCGCCATATCGCTCGGGTTTGGGACCATTTACTAGAGCCTTTACTACTATCTGGATTTGCAATCGCGTTGAGAATGGCTTGATGGCGTGGGTCTTTGGTAACTAAGTTACTGCTAATTAAGTCATTAACCTCTTCTTGAGTCTGACTACTTGATGCTTCAGTTACATCTTGATAGCCTTTCTTGAGTTTTGAGCCAACTAACTGATCAAACACTTGTTGTGCTTTAGCTAAAGCTACCGGCTGAGCAGTTTTTGAACTTTCTTTCAAGGTCTTGCCACGGCGTCCATAGCGAAAGTTAACGATATACTGCTCGTTACCGAAATCACAGAGATCGACTTCGTAGATTTTATCTGAGTTACCAGCTTGATAATGGAGCGTAGTGCGTTTGATCAGTTTCATAGGAGATCAGGGAAAACCCAGTTAGAAGTAGAAACGCCTGTCATTACCACCATATTAAAAAAATTATCTAGTCGCTCCCGTTCCCCAATTAGCAAGCTATCGTAAATAGAAGCACGGTAAGCCCAGCCTAACTGAAAGGATTAAAAGTAACCATTCAGCTCTCAGTTCTCAGCTCTTAGCTCTCAGCTCTCAGCTCTCAACTTATGCGCTACGCGCACGCTACTTGAGTGGCCATTGGCCAACGGCTGACCACTGACTACTGACTACTGACTACTGACCACTGACGGCTGACGGCTGAATGCTTACGATTAAAACTTGCCCATTGCTGCGTAGCTTGACTCTGATGTACCCGATAGACTCATGAGCAATTTTCTAGACTTATCCAGTCATGATTTCAAAGTGATCAGGGAATTGGGTCATAATCGCGCTGGTGGGAGAGTGACCTACCTAGCCCGAAACCAGGTCAATCACCAATTGGTAGTGATCAAGCAGTTTCAGTTTGCTCAACGCAACAGTAACTGGTCAGACTATGAGACCATAGAAGGGGAAATTCAAGTTTTGCGGGGACTGAATCATCCCGGTATCCCCCGTTACTTAGGGTCATTCCAAACCACTAGGGGCTGTTGTTTGATACAAGAATACAAACATGCTCCTTCCTTGGCTGTACCTCGTAGTTTTGACCCGGAGGAGATTAAGCAAATCGCTGTTGGGTTACTCAATATT
>NZ_JAAHGN010000492.1:0-5394 GCF_010672485.1 Moorena sp. SIO2C4
AACTGACTGGTAAACTAACCCTAACCTACAACAAGGCACGGCAAGCCGCAATTACCCAGGAAATTCTGGAAGTTGTGGGTGGTGCTGAAGCACTCGGTTAATTTCATTTTATTTAATTTATTTTATCAAAAAAAATTGGGTCTAAAACCCCGTCCTTCTAGGACGGCTTTTTTTTTGGGGCTAAGACTTGACGATTTGTGCTGGGCGCGTTAGCATAATGATATAACAGAAAAGGTCGATTTCTGATGATAATTCTTGAATTTAAGGCATACGGCAAAAATAGTCAGTACTCAGCTATAAACGAGGCTATCCGGACTGTTAAGTTTGTCCGCAATTCCTGTCTTAGGTTGTGGATTGACAATAAGGGGATTACAAAATACGACTTAAATAAATACTGTAGAGTCTTAGCTAAGAACTTTTCTTTTGCCAATGAATTAAATTCGACCGCTCGGCAGGCTGCTGCTGAGAGAGCATGGTCATCGATTGGCCGTAGGCCACGCTACGCGAACGCCCGTTTCTATGAAAACTGCAAGAAGAAAGTACCTGGAAAGAAAGGGTTCCCCCGATTCCAGAAGCATTGTAGATCGGTCGAATACAAGCAGTCAGGATGGAAAATATCCCCTGACAAAAAGTCGTTCGCGAAGCGTCGGCTTTGCCGAATCACGTTCACTGACAAGAAAGGAATTGGGAAGCTCAAACTCAAAGGTAAGTGGGACTTATGGCGTTTCGATAAGAAACAAATCAAGCGAGTTAGGATAGTAAAAAGAGCAGATGGCTACTATGTCCAGTTTTGTGTCTCAGTTGATAACAAGGAGGAACTAAAGCCATCAAGGAAAACTATCGGATTAGACGTTGGACTGAAAGAGTTTTACACAGATTCTGATGGCAATTCAGAATCTAATCCCCGATTTTATCGAACGGGGGAAAAGCGACTTAAGTTTTATCAACGTCGGGTATCCCGCAAAAAGAAAGGCTCAGCCAATCGTAGAAAAGCCATTAATAAACTAGGCAGGACGCATCTCAAAATAAGTAGGCAGCGTGAGGAACATGCGAAGAGACTCGCACGTTGCGTAATCCAGTCTAACGACTTGGTTGCCTATGAAGATTTGAGAGTAAGAAACTTAGTAAAAAACCACTGTCTTGCAAAATCTATTAATGACGCAGGTTGGTATCAGTTCAGGAAATGCTTAGAGCATTTTGGGAAAAAATTTGGTAGGGTCACTGTTGCAGTAAATCCTGCTTACACTAGTCAAAACTGCTCTGAATGCGGTGAGGTCGTGAAAAAGTCTCTATCAACTAGAACTCATACTTGCAAATGCGGTTGTCAATTAGATCGCGATCACAATGCCGCAATTAACATCCTTAATAGAGCCTTGGGTACGGTGGGGCACACCGGAACCTGGATCATCGATCCGAACGCTTTAGGAGAGGACACCTCTACTTTGCCTGACTCTGGTTTGGCTGAGCAAGTGACCTCGTTGATTAAAGAATCCCCGTTCTTCTAGGACGGGGAGTGTCAACGTCAGCTGCAAAGATTACCCGCGTCTGGAATTAACCAGGCGCATTTTTACTTTTTGCTAATTTTATAAGCAATTATAGTGTTTATAGCATTTTTCAATTAGGTGAGGTACACATTCCTGGGTTTTAGGGAACAGGGAACAGGGAACAGGGAACAGGGAACATAAAAGAGGCAAAAGGCAAGAGGCAAGAGGCAAGAGGGAAAAAAATATGTGTACCTCATTAGGATATAAATAGCTATAGTAACAAAGGGTATAGCGGATTATATCATGTTAATATAATCAGTTATCAAAAAACTTAGCTTCCTTATTGTAAGTAATCTCCCTGCTCATCGCCTGTTCCCTGTTTCCTGTTCCCTGTTCCCTATTATCTACTAATTATAAGTGTTCAACCGAAAATGATATTACATCATGAAACAATTATGGAATCGGCAGCCGGTTGAGATTAGAAACACAATATTGGCTGCTATTTTAGTATTAGTTATAGTAAGTTTCTTTTATTTTGTCAAATTTGAAGGGAATATTACTGGCTTTTTCAGAATTGGGTCACTATTTCCTATTTCTCCTTATCTCAATAGTCAGAAAGTATTGATTTATCAGGGAGAGCAGGGATATGATGGTCAACAGTTTCTGACTATTGCCCTCGATCCATGGTTAGAAAACTCAGGGACAATAGAAGCCATTACTCCTCCCAAATATCGCTACAGAAGAATTCTGTATCCACTGCTAGGTTATCTATTAGGTTTTGGGAATCCCCAGTTAATTCCCTACGCAATGGTTGGGATTAACTGTCTAGCTATTATTCTGATAGTATTTGTCAGTAGTTTATATCTGAAACGATATAGTGGTCAAACTTTGCCCTCACTCCTGGTTCTTTCTATACCAGGAGTTTGGATGGTTTTATCCCTTTCAACAGCTGATTTAATCAGTAGCTTGCTGCTAGTAACAGCTATCTATTTTTATCGCAATGAAAAACCGATTTACACAGCAATAGCTATCGCAGCTGCTTGTCTGACAAGGGAGACAATGCTATTAATGTGGTTGGCAATTTTATTAACCAGTATATGGGAGCGCAAAGGTCGGCAGCTGCAACATCTATTATGGGCTTGGATACCAGTAGCTGGGTGGGCTATGTATGTTTTCTATCGTCTAGAGGCTCAAGAGAATCTAGAAGGTAGTGAAAATTTTGGCTACCCCCTATTTGGCATAGGTCAAAAGCTGATTGATAGTCTCACAGGAGGACTAGGGGTAAAAAACCTGTTTGAAGCTTATTCATTTGCCTTATTAATAGCAGCTTTTGTAGTTACTATACTGCTAGCCAGTCAGTCCCTGCGGGAAAACAAGGTTATCCTAATTAGTGCAATTATTTATGCTGTGTTATTTTCAATGACTAGCATGACTATCTTAGGGTATTATTTAGATTATTCTCGTGTATACCTAGATATCTATTTCTTACTATTACTCAGTAGCAGTTACTCAAAACGCTATTTAAGCTATTTAAAAAATATCGTCATGGCTGGTGCCAGCTTGGCAAGCATCACCTATTTACTTGCCCATTCATGAAAAACCGGAAATGTGAAATGAAGATTTGGGAAAAATTTGATTTAGCGTTTGTATTTGAGATGTAAAATTTAACACGATAAATAAAGATATAATGTCAGGTGTACTTTGGGCTAAAAAGCGACATCATGAATAATATCAAGTCAGGTTGAATACCCATAATTAGAGGGAGAGTGGTAAGTGTTGGGAGGGTGGTAAGAGTGGTAAGCGTGGGAAGAGGGGGAGATAAGAACCCACCCCTAACCCCTCCCAGGAGCGGAATATCGGGAGATGGGGGAGATTTTTATTAAGGGTAATTGTCATAAAATTATATTAGCTTTCTATTGCCGAAGAGTGTTTTTGCATGCATTGAGATGCACCCCTTCTACAATACTCAGCCCTGGTGCTAATGGTTTAGTAAATAGGAGCACTTCCTTTTGAAAATAAGCTTGATATTCATCATAGCATCTATGAATAATCTTTTTGACCCTTGGATAATCACTTTTTGCTAACTTAAGAATACCCGAATCATAACGGTAATGGTCAGAGTCAATTAAGATAAATAAATTAATCATTAAAACAATAACCATGCCAGTTCGTGACTACTATCATGATATTGTACGCAATGCCCTTCAAAAAGACGGTTGGACAATCACCCACGATCCCTATCGTTTAAAACTCACTAGAAAAAAGAATTTATATATTGACTTAGGGGCAGAACGACTCATTGCTGCGGAAAAAGGTGTCCAGAAAATTGCTGTTGAAATCAAAAGTTTCCGCAGTGCATCAGAAATGAAAGATTTAGAGGAAGCAGTGGGTCAATTTGTCTTGTATGAACACCTACTGGCACGCTACGAACCCGAAAGAAAACTCTATTTAGCTGTTCCAGAAGATGTGAGATCATCAGTGTTTGAAGAAGAAGCAGGACAAGTTTTAATCGAAGATAAAATAATTCGCATTTTTACCTTTGACGTCAATCAAGAGGAGCTTATTACATGGATACCTTAAACAAAACTAATCTAAAACAAGCCATTATCAAAGTCTTACAAGACTACGTTGAATTTTTAGGAAATGACCCCGAAAGCGACCTTCAATTAATCATTGACGAAAATAAAGATCACTATCTCCTCATGGAAATAGGTTGGCACAAAAATCAAAGAATTTACGGCAGTTTGATTCACATTGATATCATTAACGAAAAAATTTGGCTTCAACAAGACGGCACAGAAGAAGGAGTCGCCAACGAACTGGTAAAACTAGGCATTTCACCCCAACAAATTGTCCTTGCCTTTAAAACCTTAGAACGCCGTAAAATAACTGACTTTGCCGTTTCCTAATTCAAAACTAAGTACCTAGGCAAAATTGCTTACACATTGAAAGTCTTGCTAGGCAAGGCTTTCAGCACTACTTTAAGTTAATTTCCTTAGTTTTATTTAGACCAAAACATTATGATTGTGATGCTTTTATCCTAATTCAATTAAAAATAACTGCTATTACCACAATTGACTGGTCAAGGTATTAAAAACGCTAAATGTTCACCCTCCAATTGCTGCAAATTTTTGGTATTCCCTTGTAATCTCAATGTTCCTTTATCTAAGCAGGTGCACAAAATTAATTACACATTTTCCAAAACTCAAAGCCTTACGATGTAAGGGTTACAGAGATTGGTAGTAGGCAATTAATTTTGTTTAGGTGCTTAACAATACAATCCAATCAGCACGCAAGATGACTCTAGGACGTTGACTAATCATAATCTCAGCATTTATACGGATTTAGAGTAGCAGAGCGTCTTTCGTTTCAAACGAGCTAAATAATGTCAAAAAGCGAGTATTTTATCCTTGAAGCTTATTCATTTGCCTTATTAATAGCAGCTTTTGTAGTCACTATACTGCTAGCCAGTCAGTCCCTGCGGGAAAACAAGGTTATCCTAATCAGTGCAATTATTTATGCTGTGTTATTTTCAATGACTAGCATGACTATCTTAGGGTATTATTTAGATTATTCTCGTGTATACCTAGATATCTATTTCTTACTATTACTAAGTACCAGTTACTCAAAACGCTATTTAAGCTATTTAAAAAATATCCTCATGGCTGGTGCCAGCTTGGCAAGCATCACCTATTTACTTGCCCATTCATGAAAAACCGGAAATTCGTCAGCTAATGCGCTACGCCCACGCTACTTGAGGTGCTATCAGCTAATGCGCTACGCCCACGCTACGCGAATAGGTTTTTAATAAAAGAGGTAAGCATTAGTTTAATCTGAGTTAAGTCGGCTGAGGAGTGACAGCTTATGGCACATCAAGTAGCACCTCAAGTAGCGCATTAGCTTACATTTT
>NZ_JAAHGN010000493.1:0-5391 GCF_010672485.1 Moorena sp. SIO2C4
ATCAAAATACCAATCCAAAAAACTATCCACACGGGGGATTAACTCTGCTTCCCAAACATCTAACTCCTGGGCCGCAAACCCTTCAGCACTGGCGTGAGATGCTTTAACGGCATCAGCAACCGCTTGACCAGGACGCACTTGGTCTAGCTTGCGACCATCCACGCGCACCCCTTCTTCCACAATCTGAGTACGCATCAGTTTTTTGGTGAGGCTTTTGAACAGCTTATCGACTAATGCGCTATTTTCATTAACCGCTACACGGATCGGGTCATCCTCTTTGAGTTGGGTAATTTCTGCTTTGACAGCACTGTCTTTAATCTCATCTAAGGCAACATCCCGACCATTTTTGTCCAGGTCAAATTGCGAGAGGACACCTTTAATTTTGTCAGTGGCGCGGACGCGAATAAATTCTTCTAGATTCGAGTCTACGGCTGGGGGTTCGCCAATCACTATTGCAATTCCCAACTCCTCAAGCAGGTCATGCTGGGCTTTGATCAAGTCTTGTACCGCTTCGTAGCCGAAATCGATGGCCTCGATTATATCTTGTTCCGGTAATTGATTGGCACCGGCTTCTACCATAATTACCCCTTGTGGGGAACCAGCCACGACTAAGTCCAAGTCGCCATTTTCGATTTCCTTGTAGGTGGGATTAATCATAAAATCATCCCCGAGTAACCCTACCCGTACAGCTGCCATTGGTCCATAGAAGGGAATGCTGCCCTGCAACACAGCAATCGATGCACCAGTAACTGCCAAAACATCTGGCGGTACTTGTTCATCCATAGACAGGGTAGTTGCTACAATCTGTATATCATCTCGTAGCCAACTGGGAAATAAGGGACGTAAGGGACGGTCAATGAGACGGCTAGTTAGGATAACTTTTTCTGGAGGACGGCCTTCCCGCCTGAGGAAACCACCTGGAATCCGACCTGCTGCGTAGAGTCTTTCTTCGTAGTCAACCACCAAGGGTAGAAAATCAATCCCTTCTCGACCAGGGGCACGAGTTGCTGTCACTAGAACTGCTGTATCCCCCGACTGTATCATTACTGAACCACCAGATTGAGGGGCAAGCAGACCTACTTTGAGTCTAATATCCCGTCCATCAAAGGATATTGACTTGTCTATCTCTACCATTTCGGTACTTTTTCCTTCTTTGTTTGATCACTGTTCTCGTTCTGTCGCAATCGTAGCATTTATCACTCAGGGGGGTGGTAAGTAGGAAAGGGAGTAGGGAGTAGGGAGTAGGCAATAGGCAATAGGCAATAGGCAATAGGCAATAGGCAATAGGCAATAGGCAATAGGCAATAGGCAATAGGCAATAGGGAGCGGTGCGACCCGTGGCGAATTTAATTCGACGACTGTAAGCGCACTCCCTGGGAGTCGGGAAATGAAAAAATTTCTATGCACCTGATTAGACTAGTAAACGCTATACTTTTTGATGGTGTTTGGCTAAGGGATCAACTCCTTGACGCCTACGGTTACTTTCTTTTTGAAAGTTGCCAAGTTTGTTGTGGAGTAACTTCAGCGGTTTTTTAGAGTTTAAATACTACTGAATACTCTAAATAATAGCCATAGAGTTTACTTAAAACTTGACATTTTTTTATTAAGAAAATAATAAAAGTAGTCTTTAATCAGTTTTTTTGATAACCGAATAAATTTTATTAAATCGGTAAATTAGCTGGAGATTATCTCGCCTAATCAGCTCAAAAAATAACTTTGTTTACTTCAATTATTAATATAGTAATCTAAATGAATTATGATAATTTCTGTTCGTTACTCCCTACTCCCTACTCCCTACTCCCTACTCCCTACTCCCTGTTCCCTACTCCCTACTCCCTACTCCCTATTACCTTTGTTATAAAATCTATTAATCAGATACGATAGCTGTTAATCCTAAGGGATAAATTCAGCAAATTTGATCGACAAAACCTGGACTAGATAACAAAAAAAGACACAAAAATTATTATGGCAACGTTACATGGCAGTTGGATATCTGGGGAAACTAATGGTCATCTATTTATTTGGGGAGAAACTTGGCGCACGAAGGCGCAGATATCAACAACTGCCAATGATATGTCATGTCACCCGTTTGCCATGACTGAGGAAGAATTGACGTCTTTTTTAGATTCTCATCGTCTGTCCATTGGTCAATTTTTAGAGGTGTCTGAGAAGGCTCGTTCAGGTAGTCGTAAGCGTGCAGCTCAACAGCATCAGGTTCGCTGGCAGTCTCAAATTGTTCTCTTACCTACTGAACCATCATCCAAAGGTGAACCAGCTTATCCAGTGCTGTCTAGCAAAATGTTGTTAGATAGTGCAGAGGATAGTGCAGAGGCTGGTCAGTGGGAATTACAACCATGGCAAGTGCAAGGGGTAAGTCTGGAACCGATGGCAGGGGTAAGATTCCTGGAAGCCTTACCCCTGGGCTCTTTTGAAGGCTCAGACGCTTACCTGGGAGGGGAGTTGCGTTTTTGGTCTCAGGTGATGCGCTGGAGCTTGGATCTGCTGAATCGGGGTAAGTTTTTACCAGGACTGTACCGATTGCCTGATGGTAAGGTAAGGGCTTTCTGGCAACCTCTGCTTGATAGTACTACCGATCAAGTCCGTCTAGAAAAGTATATCAAGCTCATGCCCTCGGCTTGCTGTGCTTATCCACAACAGGTTAGTTCTCCACAGTTGACCCTTCAAGCTACAACGGATTTGGTTAAGGCTCAGGAATTGCTATTGGGATTCTTGAGTAGTGTGGTTAATACACAGGTGCGGGATTTTGTCAAGGGTGAGTCGGTGCCAGTAGTAGAATCACCGATGGTGGAATGGTTGCGATCGCTTTCTTCTAATTTGTCTTCTAATTCAGAAACCCTAGGGCTAGAGTCAACAACCCTAGGTCGATTAGCGGCAGCACTGTCTACTTGGAACACTCCGGTGCAACAGAATTTAGTGACACCGACGTCCAAGAGATTGAGGCAAAATCTGTTTCGCACTTGTTTTATCCTGAAGCCTCCTACCTCTGACCAAGAGAATTGGTGCTTGGCCTATGGCTTACAAGCGGTTGATGACCCAGACCTGGTGGTGGATGCGGAAACGATCTGGAATTACTCAGGAGAGCGATTGGAGATTAAGCAGCGAACCATTGAACAACCTCAGGAAACGTTCCTGAAAGGGTTAGGATTAGCGACTCGACTCTATCCTCCCATTGAACCGAGCTTACACCAATCCCGTCCTGAGTTTTGTGAGCTAACCATAGTAGATGTGTATGAGTTCATTAGGGCTAGTGCATGGCGGTTGCAAAACAATGGCTTGGGTATTGTCTTACCACCAGGATTGAAACCAGGCACGGGAGCCAAACGCTTGGGAATTAGTCTTCTGGCGGAAGTGCCACCACAAAAGAAGAATCAACGGTTAGGACTCCAAAGCTTACTGAAGTTTAAGTGGCAACTGGCGATTGGAGATAAAACCATCTCGAAGCGGGAGTTTAATCGCTTGATGGCACTGAAATCACCCCTAGTGGAGGTGGATGGGGAATGGATGGCGTTACAACCCTCTGATGTCCGGGCAGCTCAAGAGATGTTTAAGGGTTCGACCGATAACATGACTCTTTCCGTAGAGGATGCTTTGCGGATCACTACTGGTGATAATAATACCTTGGCAAAACTACCGGTAGTGAAGTTTGAAGCATCGGGAGCTCTGCAAGAGTTAATTACTAATTTACAGGGGAATCAATCCCTGGAGCCGATTCCTCAACCAGCTAGTTTTCAGGGGCAATTGCGACCCTATCAAGCTAGAGGGATGGGCTGGCTGGCGTTTCTGGAACGTTGGGGTTTGGGTGCTTGTCTGGCGGATGATATGGGCCTTGGTAAGACGGCACAACTGATTGCGTTTCTGTTGCATCTTCAGGAAGAAGGTACCCTGAATGGGCCTTGCTTAGTGGTATGTCCGACTTCTGTGCTAGGAAACTGGGAACGGGAAGTAAAGAAATTTGCGCCATCCCTGAAAACTATTGTCCATCACGGGGATAAACGCTCTAAAGGGAAAGCCTTTGCTAAGGCAGTTAAGACTAAGCAGGTGATCATTACCAGTTATTCCTTAGTACATCGGGATGCGACTACCCTGGATGGGGTGGAATGGCAGGGGGTGGTGCTGGATGAAGCTCAGAATATTAAGAATCCTAGCGCTAAGCAATCCCAAGCCGTGAAGCAACTTTCCACTACCTTTCGGATTGCCTTAACCGGTACTCCCGTGGAAAATCGGTTGTCGGAATTGTGGTCAATTATCGATTTTCTCAATCCTGGGTATTTAGGCGATCGCCAATTCTTCCAACGTCGATTTGCGGTACCGATTGAGAAATTTGGCGACCGGGATTCCTTGCAGACCATGCGATCGCTAGTGCAACCCTTTATCCTCCGTCGCCTCAAAACCGATAAGTCTATTATTCAAGATTTGCCCGAAAAGCAGGAAATGAATGTTTTTTGTGGTCTTTCCGCAGCCCAAGCTACGGTTTATCAACAGTTGGTGGATGATTCTTTAGCACAAATTGAAGAAGCTGAGGGGATTAAGCGCAAGGGCATGATTTTGACTTTATTGTTGAGACTCAAGCAACTGTGTAATCATCCCGCACTGTTGGAGAGTAAGGGGAAAAAGACTAAGGGTAAAACGGGAGATAATTCGTTAATGTCTAGCCAGCAGTCGGGTAAGTTACGACGGTTGGAAGAAATGTTAGAAGAGGCGATTTCTGAGGGAGACCGTGGCTTAATTTTTACCCAATTTTCGGAATGGGGGAAATTGCTAAAACCCTATTTAGAGCACAAATTTGGCAAAGAAGTTTTATTCCTCTATGGCGCAACTCGTAAGAAACAACGGGAGGAAATGATTGATCGGTTCCAGAATGACCCCGATGGTCCATCGATATTTATTCTGTCTCTGAAAGCTGGTGGCACTGGATTGAATTTAACTAGAGCTAATCATGTGTTTCATGTAGACCGTTGGTGGAATCCAGCGGTGGAAAATCAAGCTACTGACCGCGTCTTTCGGATTGGTCAAAAACGCAATGTTCAAGTCCATAAGTTTATCTGTACTGGCACTGTGGAAGAAAAAATTAATGACATTATTGAAAGTAAGAAACAGTTAGCGGAACAAACTGTAGATGCAGGAGAAGATTGGTTGACGGAAATGAATACGGAACAATTGCGCGATTTGGTTTTGCTTGACCGGAGTGCGGTTATTGATGATTAATTTTGTAGGGTGGGCAAAATTCTATGATCTAGAATTATTACAAGCACCAAAGGGTTTTTGCCCACCAGTAGGGAGTAGGGTGCGTTAGGGGCGGACTTGACCTAATTTTTACGGTAGCCAGGGTTGAGATAGTCCGCCCCGTAACGCACCACCGGGTCAAACAGA
>NZ_JAAHGN010000494.1:0-5382 GCF_010672485.1 Moorena sp. SIO2C4
CCCCCAAGACCGCTTAGGTGCGCTTTCCGTTGGCGAATTAAATTCGCCACGGGTCGCACCTCTGCATCGCTTACAAAGGGTGTGAGACTAATGTCGATGTCCTAACTGCCCTGGCGACTGCTATATAACAACCGTTTAGAATTCCCCGGCGGGGGACAGTTCAATTATTGAGTTAGTTGTAGACACTACTGGTTCAAATATTAAGTTAGTGATCGGATCTACTGTAGACACTACTGGTTCAAGGTTAGAACCCAGACTGAGTTGGTTCTGTTCACGGTACATACGGGCAAGAGCACCAGTGAAGCCAGCGTTGTAGTCAAGAGCGACTTCATTAATGGCATAGTTAGTTCGATCATCGACATAGGCATTATCCTCTGGTTCAGAGGGACCACCTACCAATGCACCATAGAGAATGTTGAGGTTGTCCGTTGGTGATTCGATGTCATTGGTGGTAGAACCATGGGCTCCACGATGGTGGGGATTCTTGGGAGAATTGTGGCCAAAACCGACGACATAACTGAAATTGTTGGGATTATCCCCAAGAATGTAGTCAATTTGATCAGCCGCAAAATCGGAGTAACGACCATTACCATCATTAACGGTATCACTATAAATACCAGCAAGAAAAGCGGTATTGGCAGCATATCGTAGGGAACCCCAGTCATTGAACCAAGCTAGTCCACCCTCAGTATATTCGATACCTTCACCACTATCGTCACTCCAGTAGTCCAGCCAGCGTTCTACTTCGATACGGTACCTATCCTGGTCAGTTTCCTGAGCAAGAAGGATGCCAGTACCATGGACTTTTTGATCCCAGGATTGAGTCTGAGTAGGATCAATACCTAGGTAGTAGCTTTCGGCTTTATCCAAGTAGGTCTGGTCACCGGTTGCTTTGTACAGCCAAGTTGCAGACCAGGCCAGTTCGTCTTCGTAGCCACTCCAAGAATTGTAGAAAATAGCAGCATCGGGGATAGAGTCAGAGTAGTTACCTTGATAGGTCTCGGCAAAGTCAAATAGGGCTTTCGCGTTATTGAGTAGTTGATTAGCGTAACTGTTGTTTGTGGATTGGAAGGCAATTGAGGCAGCAGCTAAGGCCGCAGCAGATTCACCAGCTAGGTCAGAACCGGGATTTAAAGGATCAATTTTGTACGCTGGTCGCACCATGGTCATGGTTTCCGGCGGTCCCCAGAAGCTATGGTCGATGTCACCGGATCCAACCTGTGCCCAGAATTCTTCGGTTTGACCGTTACTGTCTGTGATGTGGGCTTTGAGTATGTAATCGGTACCCCACTTAATCGCATCCAAAGCCTCATCCCATTGACCCATGTGCTGGTAGGCATCTTCATATTCGATTGCCCCCCAAGCTAGCATAGTCATGGCAGCAGCCATGGGGAAGCCGAACTTGACGTGGTCTCCAGCATCGTAATAACCGCCAGTGAGGTCAACTCCTACATCAGCACCATCGTTGAGAGCAGAATCCCCGCGCCATGGGATGCGATTGTCCTCAGGAAGTTTACCGGAGCGCTGAGCTTCATAAAATAAGAAGGACTTTTCGACAGCGTCAGCATAGTTGAACTGTGGTGAAACATTGGTGTTGATGATACTGGGTACAGTCTCACCATTTCCATTGGATGAGTCGAGTTGAACAGGAGTAGATTCATTCATTAGTCATTAAAAATTAGTAATCTTTGATAACAAAGCAAGTCAAATTACCCCTGTTTAATACTGGGAAAACGAAACAGGTCAAATTACCATTTTTTGTTGTTTATGAAGATAAAAACAACAAAACAAGTTAAATTACCCCTGTTTAATACAGGGACAATGAACTAGCCTCTAATTCCCCGTCAATAAAGGAGATAATAGGGCCTCATATTTGATTGACAAAAGCACTTTAAATTTGAGTAGTACTACTCTTAATGGCTACACCGAAATAGTTTTGTTTTGTAACGATAGCTAATATTAGCTTACAACTGTCAGGATATTAGTGTTAAATAAAACTAGAAGTTATTGTGAATTTTTAGTAAAGAATTAAAATCCCTAACACACAGTATCTTGAACTAAGCAGTTTTCAATTGGGTTCGGTACAAAATTTTTGGATTTTAGGGAACAGGGAACAGCGGATCTGGGAACAGGGAGTAGTGATGCAGCGCTATACTTTATTAACTCTTGCCTCTTGCCTCTTGCCCTACTCTTAGGGAACAGCGGATCTGGGAACAGGGAGCTAAGGTTGTGGGCCACGCTTACTGGCAGAGCCAGACGCTGCTTGAGGTGCGAACGGAGCTGGAAGGTAGCGCCGTCTTGAGGAGCCAGTTGCTCATATAACTTCCCGCGCCCCCCACACTCCCCACACTTACCACACTTACCACACTTACCACACTTACCACACCCCATCTCCCCACCCTCCCCGCGCCCCCGCCCCATCTTGTTAATCTGGCGGACAGAGGAAATTCTTGAGTTTTTCCGGCATTTCCTCAAAATTCTCTAGAAGGAAGTCCATTATGGCCAGATGGTACAAATCGATGGGCATGGGAGAGCGATAGTTATCACCTCTGGCAAACCAGCGCTGTACTGTGGCATCGCTACGGGAGCAAATACAGGCTATGACTTCGTAAGTAACCAACCATTTCCCATAAAACTTAGGTGCGCTTGACCTTGGCGAATTCAATTCGCCACGGGTCGCACCTGTTGTGGTGTCATAGCAATTTGGCAGTTACTGTAGCGCTGGATTAAGGCTCGGTCTTTTTCGGTTAGAGGACGGGGCTTTTTCATAAGGCGTCCTCTACTGCTAGAGTTTCTATGTCTTGTGCCGGGGCCAGTACGGTGATGGCTAGTTCAGTACCCCAGTCAAGTTGGTGATCATGGGGTTTCGAGGGAATGCGATCGCGTAGCGGCTCGTACCGAGCATCCCATAGCGGCTCGTACCGAGCATCGTTTTCGTGGTAGGGGTGACCCTCACCATCAGGGTGAATTGGTTTTAACATAGGATTTATCTCCTTGTCTAAGGGGAGGACCCATAAGCCAGCGCCAGTCGTGTAATCTTTGCGCTGGCTTCTTTGTATCTCCTTACTTTTAAGATAACACAAAAACTTTAAATAGGATTCAACCGTTAAAAAACTTAAAAAACTAATTTGGGAGTAGCGTCAGAGTATTTTTGTTGTTCGCCTGACGGTGTTTTACGTACTGACTATGCTAATTAGTTGTGAAAATTTAATTAATAAAGTAGTGATGTTATCAACTTTTTGAGGTAACTTAAACGGCGGGAAGTTAAGCATAGTAAAGCGTTTATAGACTTTGGTACTATCTCAAATCTAATTCCTTAAAATGCAATTTTTAAAGAAAGCTAAAGCTTGACAAAAAAACTTGTTTTGCTATATGGTATTTGAGGCTCATATTGTTGGAAGACGTCATGAGCTTGACAACAGTATGAATTAGTGTTTAAAACATTGAATAAACTTGTGTTCACAAGTTTTAATTCAGATAAACATCACGTTGTAGTAGGCAAATAATTGCGGTCGCTACAGAAAAATTAATCAGGGAAATATCTATGACAATATTTGTTTCATATTTTGTTATTATTTATGAACATACCATGGAGGTTGAGCCAATGGATATCATTGATATCGAGGTGCAGGAAACGATTTTCCGAGGCAAGACTATTTTCCCAGTTGACTAACCAAAGTTATTGAAACTATGCTCAATTGCAACAGATTAGGTTGTTTGTGCCAGACCAGCGTATCTCTGGGTAAAGTTCAGCGGTTGAAGAGGGTGATTGTATTAATCACAATCTTTGCTTTACTCGAAATGGTTGTGGGCTTTGTTAGCCACAGTTTAACTCTCAAAGCTGATTCCGCTCACATGCTGGCAGATATTGTAGCAATGAGTATTGCTTTGCTTGCTGCATGGCTGGCTCAACGCTCCTCGAAGTCTCGAAAGCAAATGAGCAATCAACCAATTGAAGTTTTAGCTGGTCTGATCAATAGTATCGGTCTAGTGGCTATGTCTGTATGGATTGGGCGAGAAGCGATCGCCCATCTGCAAGGGACACCTGAGGAAATCCTCAGTTTGCCGATGCTAGTCACTGCGTTAATTGGCGTAGTGATCAACAGCATTAACCTCTATTGGCTAGGGGAAAATACCGAGCAAGATATCAATTTGCGTGGTGCGTTTTTGCACGTACTGGCGGACGTAGTTAGCTCAATCGGCACGATAATAGCTGCTTTAGCAGTTGGGATTTTCAACTGGCCTCAGGCGGATGCGATCATCAGCTTTAGTGTAGCTATTTTGATTGGCTTAAGTACTCTTCCTCTACTGCAGCAAACTCTGGAAAAATTATTTAGGGAATCATCAACAACTAAGACGATGGCGATAGAAAAACTCCCTCAACAGTCAGGCTGGCTAGAGTTAGGAAAGACCGATTTAGTGTCTTTGATAAAACTCAAAGAGGATTGAAAATTCCTGGACAGTTATTGAATTTGATCTGATATTTTTCGTGAATTTTTAGGTAAGCATTCAGCGGTCAGCGGTCAGCGGTCAGTGGTCAGCGGTCAGCCGTCAGCCGTCAGCTTTGTGGCACAGGCTAGAAGCCTGTGACGTAGCCCATCTGGTTGACTGACAAAACTTAATGAAAAGCATAATCGTAGGTTTTTACCTTAAATTCGAGTCGATAGTACCTTTTCTGATGTTGTTTGCGGGAGGCCATGGCTGGGTCAGGGTCGTAATTAGAGGTGAAACGTACCTGATGAATAAGTTTCCAGCCATTGGCTAAGGCAGATTTGACCCACTCCCAACCAATACGAAAGTAGCTGTTGCCTCGAAACCAATGGGTATCGACCCACCGACGTTTGCCAGTCTTGACGACCTCAACTCCAACTGCCGTGACATACAGCGTGGCTACAGCTAAGATAAACCATAACCGAGATAGGGCAGACACAGAACGAATTTTCGACTTGTGCACATTCCAGCCATTGGACTGATCATCCAAGAAGTTTTCTTCAATATCAAATCGCATTCCATATTCCTGCGCATGTTTGGAGGGTCGTCTTTTCATCGCTAACAATCGCCCAAAACTCACCATTGACATTGTTGCGACCAAAGATGAGATGGACCCAACCGTACCTTTGTTCTTTATGCAACCTGACATTGTGAAAGCACAAGGCAGCTCCGTGTTTGAAATGAAAGTCTTGAAGCTGGCACCAGCCAATGCCCTTCCGCCAAATCCAAGTATCCTTTTTCACACGAATCCGATAATGCCAGCCACATTGAGTAGTTAACCTAATCAAATCGGTGTGGACAAAGCCTCGGTCTGCTAGCAATATCACCTTAACCCCTTCACCGCATAGCCCTCTGCCTTGTTCCAACATTTCCCGATAGTCTTTGAAGGCG
>NZ_JAAHGN010000495.1:0-5370 GCF_010672485.1 Moorena sp. SIO2C4
TATGGTAAAGAGTATCGAGCAAAACGAATTGTTTCCAATGCTACCCGTTGGGATACATTTGAGAAATTGCTGCCAGCTGACCAAATGCCAAGAGTTGAGCGGAAATGGCAACAGCGTTATCAGAAATCACCGGGTTTCTTGAGTTTACATTTAGGGGTAAAGGCAGATGTTTTACCACCTGGTACAGAGTGTCACCATATTGTCCTAGAAGACTGGGAAAATATGGAGGATGCGGAGGGGACTATTTTTGTTTCGATTCCTACCTTGCTTGATCCCAATTTAGCGCCAGAAGGCTATCATGTTTTCCACACCTTTACCCCGAGCTGGATGGAAGATTGGCAAGGGTTATCCCCTCGTCAGTACGAACATAAGAAGGAAGAGGCAGCTGGAGGCTTAATTGAGCGACTGGAGAGGATTTTTCCTGGCTTAGATGCTGGATTGGATTACATGGAGGTGGGAACACCACGCAGTCATCGACGATTTTTGAACCGTATGGATGGAACCTATGGGCCAATTCCCCGCCGCAAATTAATGGGATTGTTGGGAATGCCGTTTAATCGGACTGCGATTCCAGGGCTTTATTGTGTTGGGGATAGCACCTTTCCGGGGCAAGGTTTAAATGCAGTAGCGTTTTCGGGATTTGCTTGTGCTCACCGTATTGCTGTGGATTTGGGATTCTAGGTAGAATGCTTCTTAGGGAACAGCGGGGGAATAGGCAATAGGGAACAGGCAAGCTAGCAATAGGCAAGCTAGCAATAGGCAATAGGGAACAGGCAAGCTAGCAATAGGCAAGCTAGCAATAGGCAATAGGGAAAAAATCCTGTGTACGTCATTAATATGAGAATCGCTATAAAATATAGCGGTTTGCGACTTTGTTAAGTACATATTTATGGTTTTTTATAGAACAGGGAACAGCGGTTCACCGGAACAGGGAATAGAGCAATTGGCATCCAATCTAAGTTATTTATTATTGCCAATTAAGAAGTGGAATTTATCTTTTTTGTCCCATTTTCATAATTAACTTATCTGCAAAGGGCTATAAGTATTCAAACGCCAATCAGATCACACTCGCCACAGTTCCCAAACCTCCTTCTGTTTCCCTATTCCCTGGGTGCATCTCACTTGTGCAAAAACACTCTTCGGCAATAGAAAGCTAATATCATTTTATGACAATTACCTTTAATAAAAATCTCCCCCATCTCCCCACCCTCCCAGGGTTATTTCATTCTGGATCTAGGTAACGAGTTTACAGTCTTTCAGCCATCACTAACCGGAATTATCGAAGGCTGAAAAGACGTATCCTCGTAAATGCATAAAATATTGCAATTTAGAATGAAACAGCCCTGCCACCCTCCCCACACTTACCACCCTCCCCACACTTCTTTTAGTTATAGATTTACAAATATGAGATGCACCCTATTACCTCAGGGTAAGCTCATATAATTTTGTATAAAATGTACTTTACAAAACTATTCAAGTATCCTCCTAGACCAAAAATTAAAGTCAAACTATAATCAAGTTTTAATCTGAGTTTAAAAACGGATAAATAGCAAATGATTAAGGGTTTTGTTTCTCAATTAAAAACCCAAATAAACTTTGAATGTAAACAAGTAAAAAGCCAACAGTTAAACTCCATCAATGCTATCGAATCTAACTTATTAAGTTATGTCGAATATATCGAAGAGCCTAGAGTCCAAAGAACTCAAAAACACCTCCTAAAAGATATTTTAGTAATCGCTATTTTAGCCGTCATTGGAGGTGCAGAGGGCTGGGAGGACATGGAAAATTATGGGATTGCCAAACAACAATGGTTAGAATAATTCTTAGACTTACCCAATGGTATCCCCAGTGATGATACTTTTCGACGAGTTTTTGTTCGCGCAGCGTCTCCGAAGGAGAAAAGAATTCATCCCGATGCTTTAGAACAATGTTTGGCTAAATGGCTTCAAAGTATGCTCGGTTCGATTGCTGGATAGATTGTTCCTATAGATGGGAAAAGTCTCAGAGGTTCTTATGACCGTAATCAAGGAGTAAAAGCCCTGGGGGGGCGACAAGCGCCCTGTAACCCTTGATATATCTGAAATTGAGCGAATTATGGTAAAAAAAGATAGGCCATAACTTGTCAATACGACCAATAAGATTGAAAATGCTACCATAATTATATCAAAAACATCTAAAAAATCTACTTTCTAAATCTCAATTATTGTTTTTTTACCTTATAATAAGAATTAGACAAGACCCCAAAAATATCAAAATTAAAAAAATTGCAGAGTCACTCCCTTTACCCATTCAATTTAACTCACGACGTAAAAAACTACAGAGATTTTTATCTTTGCAAGTATTTGAGGTCAAATATTTGTGGTTTCCAATTATTCGAGAATGGATAAATCAAACATGTACGTGCATAGCAAAAAATCTATTTAGCTATCGATAGAACTAATTGGTTTGAAGTTACCGTAAGACAGTTGAGCCTTTAATGTCGGCAGGCTATGAGTAAAAGGGTTAAATCTTGTAAATAAGGCTCAACGTAATCAGGTTTCGTCCGGAAAAACTATAATTTGTTAATGATTAGTATCATTTATAAAAACCGAGCAATTCCTAAGGTGCGCTTGACCTTGGCGAATTAAATTCGCCACGGGTCGCACCTGTTTATTTTGAACTTCTATCAAAGTTGGTATCAAGCAATATTTCAGAGACGAAACCTTGAACAGGGTCGCCTTATTACAAAAGAGTTAACCCTTTTATGCATAACCGATTACCCATAAATGCTCCACTGTTCTACGGTAACTTCAAGAGCAAAAACAAATAATTTTAAATATTATAGGGCTATTTTATAACTATCAAATTCTGGTTTTAGGAGACCGAGATTTTTGTTCGGTTAAATTGGCTCAATGGCTAGATACACAAGGGTTGATTTTTTTTTATACTAAAATAATCGTGATTGAACTAAAAAATTCTGGTTTGTTTTCCTTAAATAATTGTGGATAAAAACCGGTAATATCTTTATTTATTGAAAATGTAAAAGTTACAAATGCCAAAAAAGTTAAAGGATTTAGTGTCGCCTGTAAATGGAAAAAGAGTTATCGAAAATATGTGACAAAAGAAGGTTGGTTTATCCTAACAAACATGAACAGTAATTGTGAGGCGATTGCTGCCTATAAAAAGCGATGCAGAGGTGCGACCCGTGGCGAATTTAATTCGCCTACGGAAAACGCACCATTACGGTCTTGGGGGTCTCCACGGGGCAAACAGCGGTGCGGACGCAGGTTCCGCACACAGACCCAAAACCATGAGCGACTGCCGTGGTTCCCCCCACTCGCTATTGCATCAAGACAGGTATGAGAGCTAGGTCGCTTATACAGTCTACTTTTTAGCTCTAATGTCGCCCCCCCAAGATGTCTACAGACCTACTTTTTTTAACCATAAAATGGTACAACCTTTACATAGCAAGCATTTGAGCCTGTTTCGTCACCCCGTCAGCGATTTTCCCAGATGATTCCGATGAATGTCATGATTTTCGGGATTTTCGGGATTCTCAGCCTGAAGAGTTTCAAAAGCTTTGGTGAACCGAGTTTGGGAAGATTCCTGGCTGGTTGGAGAAGTCGGGAATCTCAACCAGGGTAAACGCCTATAATTTGGTATAAATTGTAACATAAAAAATTTAATTAACTCAATTTTTTTTTAAGTCGAATAAATCGAATCCTAAAGCAGTTTTTTTGTTCTATTTCAACGAATTTTCCGCTGACTTTGAACAAAAATCACAGGAGCATTTGCTTACGCAACGAGGGAGCATCCCATTTTGGAAACAATATTACCCAAAGCAACGATATTTCAAGGGTTTCAGCCCCCTAAAAAGAGCTAACGTGCCAAATTGGGATGCTCCCCGCAACGAGAATTTCCAGATCTCTCAAATCCACCAAGGATAACACGGCAAATAATTGAGCAATGTTTCGGGCTTGTTGACAATCAACCGATCGATTATAGATTTTTGATACTATTGTTTATTTTTTTGATGTAATTTTTGATACAAATTTTGAGGCGTTTACCCGGGAATCTCAACCCTAGTTGCGAACGCGCCCCGCTTGACCTACGGTCAATCGCTTTTAGCGTGGCCTACGGCCAATCGCGCAGCGGCTTGGAGCATCGCATTTCTCTAGTTTTATCTGCCACAGACAAGTGACAGGATCCGCAATTTTAGGCATTTGGGGAAATCTTTGAGTATTTCATTTAGCGGTTCTCATATTAATGCGGTACACAGGATTTTTTTACCTATTCCCTATGGCGTATTCCCTATGGCGTATTCCCAACCCATGCCAAGTTACCTGATCCGAAGTTCCTTATGCCCTGTCTTGATGCATCAATAGCTAATTAGGCCATGATAGAGTGTTTGATCAAGGCTCTGATTATTAAAAATATTAAATTAGTATTAAAAATATTAAACAACTTTGCCAAAGCGTCCAGCAGTTTTCATAAGATTAAGTTATAATAGAGATATTATAAATAAATACTCATAATTAGATCTCAAAAAATAGATCTCAAAAATAGATAGATCTCAAAAAAGTAGATCTCAAAAGAGTAAAATCTGCTCACCGCAGCCCAAACAGTAAAATCAGATACTAAAATCAGCACCCCGGTTGTGCATAGACGGGGCTTCCAAACATCCCAAGATTTTCTGTGAATCAATTCCTGCCAGTCTGGAACTTTCTTCTATCTAGAGTGTGGCTAGTTGGGCAACAATAAACTGGGCGGAAATTAGAAGTGAAGGTTAAAAAAACTGGATAGTTGGAGATAACCATGATGGCTATTACTCGTTCGGAACATCTGCCAGATCTAGAAAGTGTGCATCGGGAACTCAACCGCCGACTCACCCATTTCATGAATAGCGGCGAGGGAGGATTTCCAGGGATGACGTTTATGCCCTATGCAGAGATCGAGGAAACTCCTAAAGCGGTTTACCTGACACTAGAAATTCCAGGCATGGAAGCCAAAGACCTTGATGTTGAACTGACCGAAGACTCTGTTTGCATCAGTGGCGAGCGCAAGTCAGCAGCTAGGACTAAAGGAATAGGTATGGTACGCTCGGAACTACGCTATGGGAAATTCAAACGGGTTATTCCAATACCAGCCAAGATTAACAGAAATCAGGTTGAAGCTGAATATCACAACGGCATGCTGAAACTAACCCTGCCTAAAGGGTTAGTAAACAGCTAGAGAAAATGTTGCAGAGTCTACCAAAAACTCTTATTATTTGTTAGACTTAAATTAGGGTAACACCGACAGGGATTATTATGTAACTTAAATTAAAGCCGAAAACCAAGGGTTTAATAGTTGCGCTGTAATCCCGGTGGAACGAACTTTTTTGACATTTTT
>NZ_JAAHGN010000496.1:0-5358 GCF_010672485.1 Moorena sp. SIO2C4
CTGGCATAGGTAGGGCAAAGGCATCCCCTTCCCGAATTTCCACAAAACTCTGGTCAAACCAGGAATTGTCTTGAGCAGCAATCTTCAGGTTACGGGTAGCCGCCTCCCGCATGGCCTGAACTGGCTTAACAGCAATCACACCCCCTGGACGTTGGGAAAAATAAGCAAACTGTAACGACTCTAAACCACCACCAACACCGACATAGAGGACAGTCGGCTGATTGCTGAGTTCCGTGGGATGTACCGTCGTACCGCAGCCATAATTCATATCCGCCATCATTGGAGGAATTTTCAGTCCTGGCAGTTGTAAGGGGCTACTTTGGACACAACACAAACCAACTTGGGGTGTTTGGGCGACTTCAGAATAAAATTCAGCAGTTGTTTCGAGATAGGTCATCAGAATCCTTTACTTGGCAAAGATGGTAATGCTATTGATAGTAGGGTGGAAATTGAAAACTAATTCTGAACCAGTATAGTTCCTCAGTTGAGCGTTAATGCTACAAAATTCATGTATCCTCTGATACCAAATCCCGGTTCAAAACCCCGTTGATTATTTTGATCATCTAGTCAGCGAAGTGCGGACTTTGTCATCTTCAAGAAGGCTTCGCCTATGTCTAGCCGCGATTTATAGCAGAAGTCAGAAGTCCTTTGTCAGAAGTCAAACTCTTGCGCTTACTTAGGTTTGAGACTTTTGTCATGTCCTAACTGCCCTGTCTTGATGCAAAGCGCGAGTGGGGGAAACCCCCAAGACCGCGCTGCATCGCTGGCGACTGCTATATTATTCGTTTAGGCTATAGGGAAGCTACAATAGGGAATTTGGAATTAACGCGCTGTTGCAGGCTTTTGCTCCAATTTGTCTTCAGGTAAGCAACGGTACAATCCCTTGCCTCACCCTTAGATGCTATTAAACTCATGCCAGATGAATTTTTCGAGTAGTACACCATGAATTTTTACTGAGATTACCACGCGATCGCTCATGCTTAGGGTATAGGATGCTGGGGTAATCAGGTGATCAGGTCATGGGGTGACTCGGGTGACTTAAGCATTCAGCCGTCAGCTATCAGCTATCAGCTAGCAGTTATAGCGCTACGCGCAAGCTTAAAGGAACTTGCGTCAGAAGTCAAAAGTAAGCTATGACTAAGTTTCGGAGTTTAGGAATGTCAAACGTCTGAATGCGTAGTGCTATATCAGCTAATGCGCTACAGATGGTGCTACTGATCGGTGCTTTTGAATAAAACAGGTAAGCATTCGAATAATGCTGAGTTACGGAAAGCACCGATCAGTAGCGTGAGCCAAAGGCTGACGGCTGACGGCTGAATGCTTACACAGAAACTAAGACAGAAACAATTGTGTCCACTCAACACCCCCAATCACCTCTGAGCATAAGAGTATGGTAGAAAGAGCTACCATTACAATCAGGGAGTTGATGAATGTCGAAAAACCAGTATGCAGAACGCCTCAGACAACAAGAGAGAGTTTACCTCAAGCGTGTTGCTGATTACTCTTCACTAAAGTCGATACCAGAAATATGGCCCCTTGCTGCCCAACGGTTTGGGTCAATCATTGCTCTGCAAGACCCTCACGCTGTGGGAGCTCATGGTGCTCCAGCCTCGACCCTAACCTATACCCAGTTGCACGAGCAAATCGAGCAATTTGCGGCTGGATTACAATCCCTAGGTTTCCAGCCAAAACTCGATGAGAAGGGTATTCCTACCCGAATTGCTTTATTTGCTGATAACTCTCCTCGATGGCTAGTTGCCGATCAGGGGATCATGACTGCAGGAGCAGTAAATGTGGTGCGCTCAGGTCAAGCAGAACGGCAGGAATTGCTTTATATTCTCCAAGATAGCGGTAGCACGGCTCTGGTAGTAGAACACCTCAAAACTTTGGAAAAATTAGGCGATCGCTTGGATGGGCTACCGATTGAATTAGTGATTCTCCTTTCTGAAGAACAACCACTATCGACCGGATCATCCCGACAGATTGTTAACTATACTCAACTCATGGAAGCCGGGGCATCTCGGTCTGTTACCAAAGCTAACCACAACCGGGAAACCTTGGCAACTCTGCTGTATACGTCTGGTACCACAGGCAAACCCAAAGGGGTGATGCTGAGCCATGGTAATCTCCTGCATCAGGTCAACACCCTTGGTACAGTAATAGAAATCCAAAAAAGCGATCGCGTTCTTTCTATCCTGCCTACCTGGCACGCCTACGAACGCTCAGCGGAGTATTTTCTATTATCTCAGGGTTCCACCCAGATTTACACCAACCTGCGCCATGTCAAAAAAGACCTTAAAACCTTCAAACCTAACTTTATGGTCGGAGTACCCCGACTGTGGGAATCGATTTATGAGGGGGTGCAAAAGCAGTTTCGTGAGCAACCGGAAGGTAAGCAGAAATTAGTCCAAAACCTGCTAGGGTTCAGTCAACGCTACATTGAGGCACGGCGGCTTGCTCAGGGGTTGACCTTAGATAATTTAAATCCTTCACCCATCCAAAAACTATTGGCCACAGTGCAAGCTTCCTATTTATGGCCGGTTCATCAATTGGCTAATAAACTAGTTTATCAAAAAGTCCGGGAAGCCACTGGGGGAGAAATCAAGCAAGTCATTAGTGGTGGGGGTTCCTTAGCGAGGCACCTGGATAACTTCTTTGAGATTATTGGTGTCGAAGTCCTAGTCGGCTATGGCTTAACCGAAACATCTCCCGTTACTAATGCCCGGCGTTCCTATCGTAACCTGCGTTTTAGTGCTGGACCACCTTTACCGGAAACTCAAATCCGGATTGTTGACCCTGAGACTCATCAGCCTTTACCCCAAGGTCAAACCGGCTTGGTGATGGTAAAAGGACCACAGGTGATGCAGGAATATTATCACAAACCAGAAGCTACCGCTAAGGCAATTGATCGAGACCGGTGGTTTGATACAGGGGATTTAGGTTGGGTGACCCCCCAGAATGATTTAGTCCTCACTGGCAGAGCAAAAGATACTATAGTTCTGACCAATGGAGAAAATATCGAGCCACAACCAATAGAAGATGCTTGTTTGCGCAGTGCTTACATTGACCAGATTATGCTAGTGGGTCAAGACCAAAAGGCATTGGGTGCCTTAATAGTACCAAATCTAGATGCCTTGCAAGGGTGGGCAGCGGCTCAAAATCTTACCCTTGATGTATTCGCTCAAGATGTTGATTTAAATACTAAAGAGGTTCAGACGTTATACCGGACTGAATTAAACCGAGAAGTCCAAAATCGACCAGGTTATCGCCAAGATGACCGCATCAGCACCTTTAGGCTGATTCTAGAGCCGTTTTCCCAGGAAAATGGCATGATGACTCAAACCTTTAAAATCCGACGACCTGTAGTCACAGAACGCTATCGCGCTATCATTGACGGGATGTTTGCGTGAAGTACCCCAACCGGCTTGACCAAAGGTCATGGGATTGCTCGCATTCTCAGGTCAATTCAGGGACGGTCTTATTCGTCTTATCGGCAAAGCCGACGCGGGGCGCGTTCGGGTTTCCCGCGCGCGTCCCCGACGCCTAAACCAGAGGCGCTTTCCTAGGCCGGGGAACCCGGCCTAGGAAAGCGCGCCTGCTGGAATTGGTCGTTGACGAGGCGTCCACAGGCAGACATCCGCCTTCTATCGACGTATAACTTTTACGACAGACTTACCATGGAATTACAGCTCTATGGCTAACCAGCCGGGGCAAGTCTCTTCCGGGAGACTAAACCTTAGAATAAGGCAGCCTTAATCATAAAGTTTTAACCCTTTTACCCATAGCCGACAAACCATAAAGGCTGCCTTATTCTTGCGGTAACTTCTGACCCTGAGCTCTGAAGCGTACTTTGTACACCTTTGATAAGGTAGCCTTTTAGTCAGTCAGGCGGGTCAACGACCAAGTTGATTATATCACGAATCGTCGTAAGTTGAGGCGCGACCCCGTAATTTAATTCTTCAAGCGGAAAGCGCGCCTCCGTAGTCTCGCTATCCATCCCCACCTTCAAAGAAGGTGGGGAATTCCGCGAGTTTCTGTTAAAACGTTAGAAGGTTTAGAGGTGCGGGCCTCAAACCTTGAGACTGAACCTCAATCTTCTTTTGAAGAATTATTGAGCAATATCACCAGTCAAACTCTCAATCCCTCAAAGTTACATAGTGGAACGCATATGGACGACTCTAATAAGAACTTACTCTTGAAACGGCCAATTAATATCAAAGCCATCGTTACCCCTCGATGGAAGGAAGAGGTTCAGCAACAACTACAAAATCAAATCAACCAACTCGACGGCCAACTGCAACAGATTGATCTGCAGGGACAAAAAGCGATCGCTGAGATTAAAAACCAGAGCGTGAATCCTCCTGGTCCTCAGGTATCGCAACAAATTGAAAGCATTCAAACCCAGGTCAATCAAAAGAAAAGTGAACTGCTAGAGCAGAAAAACCAGCAACTTCAGCAACTACAACAAGTCCAAACCCTCGAACTCGACCAGGAAGTTAGTCAAGGTCAGCTAGAAAGCTTCTTCAGGGTGGAAGAAGGAGATAACCTAGTCAAAAAGATGAACGTGGAAATTCTGCTGCGGGATGGGGTTATCGAAGAGATTCGCGGTGATATTTAACGGAAACACAGGACATGAATAAACAGGGATACACGGATATCTGATTATCCGTGTATCCCTGTTTAAAAATCTCTGTATTGTCTTTCACGCCTTTGCCATTGACCCAGCCATTACTGGCAAAATTCCGTTGACCAATCCTGATGACCCCGTCCCTCTCGACAGGTAAACTGTTGACCAACCCACATGATCTGCCACTTTTTGCCAGTTTGGGCTGATTCCTTGGGTGATAACTCAATACGATACCGGATGCCACGTACAGAGTCATCCGGTAAACCCGTTTGAGTGATGGTGACTACCGCTTGATCAGGTTGAGGATAATCTACCTTGACCTGTTGATCAAAGTTTCCTTCAATCAACGATTGGTTTTGACCAAAGGTAGATAATGCGATCGCTTTTGGATCGGCACCAATCAGTTGATCCGGTTTTGCCTTATTGGCTAGGTCAATGGCTTTATAGTCTTCTCGCTTAGTCTGGACATTAGCAGGAGACTGAATTGGTTTGGGTTCAGGGGGTTTGCTAATCAGATTGCAAGCACTCAGGATTAGGATAATACCTGTAAGCGCGGTCAGGGAAAGTTTTTTGTTAAGCATCTCATATCAAGTTGCATTCGATAAAAATCAAGCTAACTTGTCGGCTGTTGACAGTCAACTCTCAACGATCAACATTTAACAGTCAACAGTCAACACTTAACACTTAACACTTAACAAAACACATTATCCCCGGGGGCCCAAGTCCATCTA
>NZ_JAAHGN010000497.1:0-5357 GCF_010672485.1 Moorena sp. SIO2C4
CAACGTCGGGATTTATTAGTAGAGCGCGTTCGTACCCAAATTGCTAAAACCTTAGGATTAAGTTCTCCAGATCAAATAGAACTGGGGCAAAGGTTAATTGATTTGGGTCTAGATTCTTTAATGGCAGTGGAGTTGAGGAATCATCTCCAATCTAGCGTGGGCTGCTCTCTACGTTCAACTCTAGTATTTGACTATCCAACCATAGAGGCAATGGTTGATTATTTATCCCAAGAAGTTTTTGCTGATCTCGATTCGCCAAGCCTAGCAACCCAAAATAACTCCACTGGTAACGACTCCTTCGTTTCTACCTTAGTGCCCATTCAGCCCGAGGGGTCAAAGCCTCCTTTATTCTTGGTTTCTGGAATTCTTGGCAATGTCTTTGACTTCCAGCAGTTGGCACGTGATCTAGGTTCGGAACAACCGTTATATGGTTTGCGTACCCTGGGTCTTGAGGAAGACTTCCAACCTTATACTCGTATGGCAGATATAGCTGCCCACCATATTAAAGCTATACAAGCACTCCAACCCAACGGACCCTATCTACTAGGTGGTCATTCTTTCGGGGGGAAAGTCGCATTTGAGATGGCTCAACAATTACGGAATCAAGGACAGGAAGTGTCAATGCTGACCATTGTCGATGTCCAAGTAGAAATTCCTGAACCAGAGAAAGACGTAGTTAATTGGGATAATGCCAAATTCATAGCTGAGTTAGCGACTATCTATGGAGGCCTTTTAGGTCAAAACCTGGATATTTCCCGCGAAGCACTCCAGTTTCTTAGTTCGGAAGAACAGCTAAACTACTTTCTGGAACGATTGAAAAAGACTGGTCAGATGTTGAGTAAAACTGACCTCAGTCGAATGTTTGAGGTTTACAAAGCTAATACTAAAGCCAGTGCTAGCTATCTACCCCAGAAGATTGATTCAATTCCGATTAACTTCTTCCGAGCCAGTGAGGTTGGTGCTTTAGGGGATTATTTACCTAATCAGGCAATGACTCTAGAAGATCCAACCTGGGGCTGGGATCAACTTTCTGCTCAACCCTTAGAATTTCATGTTGTCCCAGGGAACCATTTCTCTATGGTAACCGAACCCCATATTTCAGTTTTAGCTCAACAGCTACAATACTGCCTAGATAAAGCACAAGCAAGATTAGGTTAGTGTTTGGGTGCATCTCCTCAAAGCTGTTTGACACGGTGGTGCGTTACGGGGCGGTTCCTCCAAACCCTGGCTACGAGGCGGAAAATGAGGCTCCCCTAACGCACCCTACGCAACTTTTTTACAAAAATGAGATGCACCCGTTAGTGTTTTCTATTGCCCTGCCTCAGCTAGGGAAAGCCTAGCTGAAGATTTCACCTCAAATTGGGAGCTTAAGCAAGATGCTTGTTAACAAAGATAGTATCGGAAAAAACATGAGTAAAATAGATACAGTTCAGTGGGTCTATAGTTCCCAGAATAATCAGGAATTAATTGAACGCTATGACATCTGGGCTAAAGACTACGAGCAAGACCTAGATGATGCATTTGGCTATGTGGGGCCAGAGCCTGCAGCGGAGGTATTGGTCAATTATGTTTCCAAAGATGCCAAGATTTTAGATGCCGGAGCAGGTACAGGCTTGGTTGGGCAATTTCTGCACCAGCGCGGTTACCATCACCTAGAGGCGATGGACATATCTTCAGGCATGCTAGAGGAAGCTCGGAAAAAGAATGTTTACACCAGTTTCCACCAACAAGTTTTGGGTGAACCCTTGGATTTTCCCTCAGCCACCTTTGATGCCATCATTAGTGTTGGGGTTTTTACCTATGGACATGTCAAAAGTAACGCATTTGACGAACTGATTCGTATTACCAAGCCAGGGGGATACATTGTTGTTAGTATGCCTACCGATCTGTCTGAGAGTAACGAGTTCAAACCAAAGCTAACTGCCCTAGAGGGGTCTGGTCAATGGGAAATGGTTACAGCGACAGAGAAATTTCGTACCCATGAAAAGAAAGACACTGGTGTTTATTTAAAAGTTTGGGTGTACAAGGTTTGTTAGGAGCGTGATATCAACAATAAATCATCTAAAAATAGTAGGGAAAGCGTTTTTTTTTTTGATGAACTATCAAAACCTTGAAAATTTTGGAACTAAACCCAAAATTGTGGTGTTATGGGCTACACCTAGATCTGTATCAACCCCTTTCGAGAGAACTTTTTCACAACGCCCAGATACAGCAATCATTGATGAACCATTCCTTGATGTTTATTACTTCAGCAAATGGCGGCGTTCCAATCGCTTTGGCGATTGTGAACAGCGCCAAGATTACCAACCTACTCAGGTACTTGAAGAAATAAAATCAAAGGCGGAGGCAGCTCCTCTAGTTTTTATGAAAGAGATGGCTTACCAAGGACTGCCATACATCCCTCAGGATTTTCTCGCTTCTGCGATCAATACTTTCATTGTGCGTCATCCTCAGCAGGTAATGGCTTCCTGGTATCGGGTAAATGAGTCTCCTACAAATGAAGAGTTTGGTTTTGATGCCTTGAAACAAATGTGGGAAATAGTAACTAAGCAATTAAAACAGAAACCAATCCTTGTTGAAGCTAATTCCTTCCGTCGCCATACCCAAAAAGTTTTGACCGAATATTGCCAACGCATAGGAGTTAAGTTTGACCCCCAAATGTTGAGTTTTAATGAGGATAAATGGAGGGAATATCAGCCTGATGAAATGGAGAGTCGAGCTAAATGGTATAAAACTTTAGACGGTAGCAGTGGGATTGTGCCACCAACTCAAGAAAAAGTGGAAATTCGTCCTGAAGATGTCGGGATGGTTGAAGGAGCGCAGAAAGTTTATGAAGAGCTTTATCATTTCGCAATTTGATGGGATAGCAATATGAATAAAGAAAAATTTTTACAAGGTCGCGTAGCAATAGTAACTGGCGGTACATCTGGTATAGGTAAAGCCGTCGCTCTTGCTTTAGCAGAAATTGGGGCTAACGTAGCCATTGGCTCCCGCTCCGCTGATAAAAGTTCTTGCCAAACAGAAATTGAGGTAAAGGGGGTTAAGGCTTTAGCAATGACCCTAGATGTCTCTTCTAGTGATTCAGTTGAGACTTTTTGCAATAATGTATTCAAAACTTTTGGTAAAGTCGATATTCTGGTTAATGCTGCTGGAATAACCTACCTGCATAAAATATGCGAGCATCCTGATCAAGACTGGTATCGTATTATTGATGTTAATCTCAATGGTATTTATCGTACGATCAAGTTTTGTTTACCAGGAATGATCGAACGCAAGTGGGGTCGCATTATCAACATTGCTTCTACTGCTGCCTCAGTTGGTAATCCTAATGTTCCTGCCTATTGTGCTTCTAAAGCAGCAGTGGTTGGGCTAACTCGTTGTGTGGCTTTAGAAGGAGCGCCTCATGGGGTATCCTGCAATGCCATTAGTCCGGGTTGGGTAGAAACGGAGCTTGGCAAAAACGCGATGAGAGAGTTTGCTGAATCTGAAGGTCGAAGTTTTGCGGAATATTTTGAAGAAGTTAAGCAGAGCTACCCCCAGAAAAGGATCATACAGCCTCAAGAAATTGGCGAACTAGCTGCTTTCCTCTGCCGAGATGAAGCAGTTGGTATGACAATGCAGGAGCTAACTGTATCTGCGGGGTCTCTATGGTAATAAAAAGAATTGGTAATTGATAGTTTTGAACAGTTCTAGATTCGTCGCAGCAATGCTAAATTTACTGAACTTCACGGGTTGTTTTATCTTTAAGAGCAAGAAGACTCCCTTTATACCCTTAGGGTTAGCGTTTGACGTTACCGTAAGAATAATGGAGCCTTTATAGGAGACAGTCTGTGAGTAAAAGGATTAAAACTTTTTAATTAAGGCTCCATTATTATAAGGTTTCATCTTTAAGAGATGAATTGCGTCCACTTGATATTTTAAACATAACATATTAAAATATAAATGTACCTCAAAGAGTTGATATGGTCGAAAAAACTTACCGTTATCGTTTCTATCCAACCCCTGAACAGGAAACTCTGTAATTACAAACTAGCTCAAGTAATTAGTGATGCTAATTGGGCAGAAATAATTCGTAATATTAAGTAAAATTAAGATTGGTACAACCGGAAAAGTGTTTCCATTGATAGATGGTTTACTAGTAGTAAGCTGTGTTCCGTCTGCCTTAATTGTGTCGAATGTTTGCCTTGTTAAGCAATAGGAACTTAACGGTACATAAAGACTTAAAAAATAATGCGCAATCACGCTAATAAACGCCAAACAAATGAGCAAAAAAACAGATACGGTACATTGGGTCTACAGTTCTCAAGACAATCAAGAATTAGCCGAAAGGTATGATGTATGGGCTAAGGAGTACGAGCAAGATTTGTTGCCTGAAAACTATACCGGACCCGAACCCGCCGTCGAGGTTTTGCTCAAGTATCTTTCTAAAGAAGCCAAAATTTTAGATGCTGGGGCGGGAACTGGGCTAGTCGGGCAAGTTCTTCATCAGCGCGGATATGGCAATCTAGAGGCAATGGATATTTCAGCAGGGATGCTGGAAGAAGCGAGAAAAAAGAACGTTTACATCGCACTTCACCAAGGAATATTGGGCAAACCTTTAGCATTGGCAACGGACACCTTTGATGGGATTGTTAGCGTCGGAACTTTCACATTAGGCCATGCTCCCAGCAGTGGTTTTGATGAACTAATTCGTATTACTAAGCCAGGGGGATATATCATTTTTACTATTCGTCCCGATTATTATCAGAATAGTGATTTTAAAGACAAGCAAGCAGCTCTAGAAGCTGCTGGTAAGTGGACGTTAGTTGAAAAAGGAGAGCCATTTGCTAACCTACCGGAAGCAGAACCAGATATTTATTTACAAGTCTGGGCATATAAAGTTTGCTAGTTATTAGGCTCGAACTCTAAGCAACAGAAAAACAAATGGTGAAATTACAGTATAAAGAGTTAATTAAAAGCGATCGCTTCCTAACCCTTGACGGGAAGCGTTTTCATTACATCTGGTTATATGACCATTGTTTGTGTCCTCGGTGTTATCATCCTAGTTCGTTTCAGAAAATTAACGATCTCAGCGATCGCCTAGAACTGCCAAAACCCAAATCCGTGCAGTTCCAAGATGAAAAACTCATCATTGACTGGGATGAAGACCCTCCCCACCGCAGTATTTTTCCCCGATCTTGGCTCCTGAGTCGTGCCTACGACCCCAAACCGGAACCTAGGTTATCTCCTAGGGAAAAGCAACTTTGGGACAAAGCTTGGTTAGATGCCAATCCACCAGAGTGGTGTGAATATAGTAATGGTTCTTTTGAATTCTGGATGAATCAACTTTCTACCCTAGGGTTTACCCTATTGCGAAA
>NZ_JAAHGN010000498.1:0-5356 GCF_010672485.1 Moorena sp. SIO2C4
ATCTAATTCAAACACCTCGTCCTATATTTTGTGCTTTCGTCTTGCACGAGTAGTTTTATTTATAGTGTTCCAGAAAAAAACGTCTATCTAACAGAAAATACAAACAGTGTTTAGATCTATATTCAGTAGTCGTATGTAGCAGATCGCAAAGTCATGAAAAGACGTCTGAATTATGTACCGTTAGGTGCACTGTTTTACACACAACACCTCGCAGCCATGGAGTGAAGAGGAGGCCCCTTAATCAGGGAAGTTCTTGTCCCCCCCTTATTAAGGGGGGTTAGGGGGGATCCCTTACTTACTTCTATGTTAGATTTTTTCCCTATTCCCTGTTCCCTGTTCCCTATTCCCTGTTCCCTGTTCCCTGCTCCCTGTTCATAGTTAATGATGGTGATTGCCACGAGAGCGATCGCAACCATGATCAACACCCATAGTAGTGCTTCCCCCATCCTCCCGGCTTGGGCTGCAAAAAAGATAGCGATCGCAATGGTTTGGGTTCTGCCAGGAATATTCCCAGCTAGCATTAACGTAGCGCCAAACTCTCCCAACGCTCTCGCAAACGCCAGAACTGTCCCCTCCATCACCCCTGGCCAAGCCAACGGTAGCAACACTTGCCAAAATACCCTACATTCAGAAGCCCCCAAGGTACGGGCACAGTTAATCAAATCCTGATTGACTTGTTTGAAAGCTCCCAATACAGTTTTATACATCAAAGGAAAGGCAACGACAGTAGCAGCAATCACAGTCGCAGGCCAAGACAAGATTACAGATACTCCCAATTGCCTCAATAGCTGTCCCACTGGGCTATTTCTACCTAGTAACAACAGTAATAAAAAGCCAACTACTGTAGGCGGTAGCACTATCGGAAGGGTTAAGATACTATCAATAATTCCTTTACCTTTCCCTCGATAGCTAAACATCCAGCCCGCTACTGTAATTCCCAGAAAGAAAGCAAAGATAGTAGCCAAGCCAGCAGTTTTTAGGGAAATCCATAAAGGAGATAAATCTTCCATAGTGTTGAACAAAGAGTATGGGTAGTGTGGCAAATTGCGTAGGGTGCGTTAGGGAAGGGCTCGAACTGATTTTTCGCCTCGTCGTCAGCCTTAGCAAGCCCGTCCCGTAACGCACCACCAGGGGAGAGAGAAGAAGTATTTTTCGATAATTTGGTATATTTAAATATAGCGTTTACTAGTCTAATAAGGTACATAAAAATTTTTTATTTGTTCCCTGTTCCCTGTTCCCTGTTCCCTGTTCCCTATTCCCTATTCCCTACTCCCTACTCCCTACTCCCTTATCTGCCATAGTAAACCCATACCTCAAAAATACATTTTTAGCTGAATCACCAATAATAAACTGCACAAACTGGTTAGCAATATCAGGGTTTTTAGACTCCTTCAATACTGCTACTGGGTAGATAATCCGGGAGTAAGACTCTGGCGGAGCAGTAGCAACTATTTTAACTTGGTTTGATAGTTTAGCATCTGTTGCATACACCAATCCAGCATCCACATTACCGGTTTCCACATAAGATAGAACTTGGCGAACATCTTTGCCAAAAACTAACTTCGGTTTGAGCTGTTCAAACAAATTAAGAGTATTGAGAACTTCCTTAGCATACTGTCCAGCTGGTACACTTTCCGGGTCTCCCATGGCTATTTTACTGATGTTATCAGACCTTAAGTCCTTAAAATTAGAGATACCATTCTCGTCTTTAGGAGTAACTAAAACTACCTGATTAGTAATAAGACTTTGCCTTGTACCTTTCTTGATGCAGTCGCTCATGGGGGTTTCCCCCAAGACCGCGCTGCATCGCTCTAGTAAAAGCCCCTTAGATTCCAGAGCATTCATCTGTTTCGGAGCTGCTGAAATAAAAACATCCACTGGCGCTCCCTGTTCGATTTGTTGCTGCAACGAACCAGAGGATGCAAAGTTATAAATAATAGTAACATCTGGTGTTTCCTTAGTGTAGAGTACTTTGATAGCTTTCATCGCATCTTGTAAGCTAGCAGCCACTGATACAGTTAGGCTCACCACTTCTGGCTGTTGATTGTTAAGGGTAGCACCATTGCAAGCTACTAAAACTAAGGATAGACTTAAGCACAGAAACCATGATCTAATTAGGGATTTAACCATAAAACTGAGTAGTAGAGTTATAGCGCTTTTTAGTAAGCGCGAGGTTCATTTAAATTTTATTCCCGATTCCCGACTCCCGATTCCCGATTCCCTACTCCCTACCCAATTAGATACTTAACAACGGGAGCATGTCACCTTTGTAATTAGGTAAATAGATCCCCCCTAGCCCCCCTTAAAAAAGGGGGGAATTAGATTCAAAAGTCCCCCTTATTAAGGGGGATTTAGGGGGATCTAAATCAGGGATTAACAAAATTGACATGCTCCCCTTAACAACAAAAAAAATAGCCGTATAAATCATGTCCACGGCTATTTCAAGTCCACAGTAAGTGGAGTTAAATCGCTCTCTTGATGCAGTCGCTCATGGGGGAAACCCCCAAGACCGCGCTGCATCGCTATGTCACTCAGTTCCCGAACCCATCGAGAAGTAATCCTGTTTCATCATACCGGAACCTTGGTTTTTGCCAAGGGGGGAAACCCCCCCGAAAAACTAACGTTTTAACGTAGCATCCAATACTTAGTGATGATAGTAATCACCTCTCCTGGCATGCCCGTAGGTTGCAGAGGACTCCACTCGGAAGCCTGTGCGTAGCCCATGGCAGAGAGGGTATGAATACTATTAGTTACTGCTTGACGAGGCCCCTTTAAAATGTGCTGAACAGGTTGTTGCTTTGGGAAAAGATCTTCAAGATTAATGCCAGGAATTGGATGTTCAGGATTATTGTCGGGGTTAGGGATAAATTCTTGCGACATAGCTCAAGAGTTGAATTGTGTTTATATGATTATTGTAATGATTATATAAAATATTGTCAAGAGGTTTTTATAAATTTTTTTTGGGGTTATTTTAAGGGTAAAAAAAAAGCGATCGCGTAACCTTAGCGATCGCTTTTTTTTGTATTAATTTTAACGATACTCCTGTTCTCTCTTGCCTACCTTTACAGATCAACTTTTCACTTGGTGAAAGATCTTAATTATTTATCCCTTCTTTTCAAAACTGAACCAGCCCCTAAAGCACTAACTCCCAGTAGTGCTAATCCAGACACAGGTTCAGGGACACTAGTTGGATCAACCCAGTATAGCGCTAATCCAGAAGCCGGTTTAGGGACACTTGCTGAATCAAGCCAGTTTGAGGGAACTTTATTAATGCTGGTGATAGTTTCGCTAAAATTAGGATTGGGATCAACATCAACCCAGTTTGAGGGAAGGTTGGTGATAGTTTCTTTAAAATTAGGATTGGGATCAACATAGACAATTGAACGAGGTAAGAAACCGCCACGAGTAAACCTAATTCCTGACTCTCTGTTCCAGCTAAAAGTCTCACCTCCTAAGTCCATAAACCTACCAAAATCGACATCTATAGTCCAATTATCAGGGGTAGCTTTAAACGTAGTAAAAGGGATTCTAGGAGGAAAAGGACGAGGATCAGGGTTTATAGGAACAAAAGGAATAGTAGGAGAATAAGGCAAGGGTTCCAAGGTAATAATATCAGAACCTACTGTAGTAAAAACGCTTATAGGATCAATAGCAGCAGACAAAAATAAACATTGCCTCTCAACACCACCTAGTCGAGATGAACCTTCTAAATCAAGACACCAAAAGAGTAATTCCCCTTGATTAGTGTACTGAACCAACCCCTCATAATTTATAGTTGGGGGAGAAGGCTCTGGAAAAAGACTCAAAAAATCAGAAAATTCAAGTGTGCCACTGAATTCGTGCTTGATTATCTGGAAAGCAGCAGCGGGTAAAACTCCAACAGTAGCAGAGGTTAAAGCGATAGCAGTAGTAACAACACCTAATTGTTTAGAAAAATTAATCAAAGGAATTCTCCTGGTTGAGTAAGTAGACAAATTGAGTTAATTGCACCACAAAGTGGGCAATTAAGATTTTGGATAGTTTCCAAAAAAATCTCAAGCACCGAAGAATTTATCAGACATAAAATTTAATCTGGTAAAACTTTAACCTTTACGCCGAATTATTCTTTTGGTAAAAAAAATAACTCGATCACATTTGCTAGAATTAGACTACCATAAAAAATAATAACACTGGAAATATTAAATTAACTTATACGCCATTTTACTGACTTATATTTTTTGGGATAGCCTCTGCATCTGCCGCCGGTTTATAGCGTTGATCGTAGCTATATATAAAAAAAAGTCCATTTTTATGGACTTAACTCGCTCTACAATTATGGTTTATTTAGTTAATAAAACTTAACTAGAATCTCTTATTATTGCTCCCTTCTTTTCAACAAAGAACCAGCACCTAAAGCACTAAGTCCCAGTAGTGCTAATCCAGACGCAGGTTCAGGTACACTGGTTGGATCTGGCTTTGAGGGATCCTTGGTGATAGTTTCGCTAAAAGTAGGATTGGGATCAACATAGACAGTTGGAGGTAATAGCGACCCCCCAAGAGTAAAGGTAATTCCTGAGTCTCTGTTCCAGGTAAGGGTATAAGCCCCGGCGTCAACAGCCCTACCAAAATCGATATCTAGAATCCAACTATCAGGGGTAGCGTCAAAGGTAGTAATAAAGTTTCTAGGAGGAACAGGAAGAGGAGACGGAAAAGGAGAAGGCAACGGTTCAAGGGTAAGATCAGAACCGACTTGCTCTAAACCTTCGACATCAAGAAACCAAGAGAGTAATTCCCCTTCAGTATTGTACTCAACAAACCCCTCGTAATCTCTAGTTTCGGGAGGAGGCTCTAGCAGAAAATCAGGAAAATCCGATAATTCAAGTTCGCCGCTGAATTCTTGGTTAATTATCTGCTCAGCAGCAGCCGGTAAAACTGCAACAGTAGCAGAGGTTAAAGCGACAGCAGTAGTAACAAGTGCGAATTGGTGAGAAAGATTAGTCACAGAAAGTATCCTCCTTCAGTATGTATAAAATAAGGAAAAGTGCGTAGGGTGTGTTAGGGGCGGGCTTGCCTTGATGTTCAACCTGGAGCGCCAGTGTTGAGATAGCCCGACCCGTAACGCACCACTGGGTCTGGGTCAAACAGCAAAAATGAGATGCCTCACTTTTTTCTTTAACAGTAAGAAATAATTACCAGTTTTTTTGTTATGATAAATTATTAGGATTTATCATAATCCCTTTGTAAATAATAGAGTTAGCTTGAATTATAGTCACCTCAAAAATCCATGTCAATAATTTATCAAAACCCCTAAAAGTGCCGATGCCAAATTGCCTGATTATTATAGGATTTATAATAGTAGTGAATTAATTAATGTTGA
>NZ_JAAHGN010000499.1:0-5354 GCF_010672485.1 Moorena sp. SIO2C4
TGATCGCGAGAGGAATTGGCTCTGCTCGGAGTTGGGGTGGGCTTAACTCAAGGTGTCGTTTCCCTGATTATCAATCTGATTATTAGTGCCACTGCTAGTACAATTTGGTCTGCAGTTCTGCCAGGAGCCTTGTTATTAGGTTTGTCTGGCTTAGCTTGGAGTATTGTCGCCCTGGGGCTATCACCTTACCTGGAACGTTTGTTTGACCTGGTGACACCGATTCGTCTGGCAGAATTGTCTAATCCCAACCGTCCCTTGCTCAAGCGTCTAGCTACTGAGGCACCTGGAACGTTTCAACATACTCTGTTTGTTGCTTCTTTGGCAGAAGCAGCGGCTCAAGAACTCCACTGTAATGTGGAACTGGTTCGGGCAGGTACGCTCTACCATGACATTGGTAAAATGCACGATCCGTTAGGGTTTATAGAAAATCAAATGGGTGGTCCGAACAAGCATGATCAGATTAATGATCCTTTCAAGAGTGCTGAAATTATCAAAAAGCACGTTACCGAAGGACTGGTTATGGCTCGTAAGCACCAGTTACCCAAGGCAGTGCGGGACTTTATCCCAGAGCATCAGGGGAAATTGCTGATTTCCTATTTTTATTTCCAGGCTCAGCAAAAAGCTCAACTTGAAGGTACTGGGTCTGTGGACGAGTCATATTTTCGTTATGACGGTCCAATTCCCCAGTCCCAGGAAACTGGTGTAGTTATGTTAGCTGATGCCTGTGAAGCGGCGCTACGCTCACTCAAAGAGGTCACTCCGGAAACTGCTCTTACGGTGGTCAATAAAATTCTCAAAGCTCGCTGGCAGGACAACCAATTAGTCGATTCTGGGCTAACCCGGCAGGATTTATCAAAAATTGCCCAAGTGTTCATCAGAGTTTGGCAACAATATAATCACCAACGTATTGCTTATCCAAAGGGAGCGCTTAATTGTCAATCGTCTACTAAATGAAGTACGAAGTCTCAAGTTTTTGTACAGCAAGAGTATGAAACAGTATGAAACACGGAATTTCAGATCTGTTCCACCCTCTTGAATCCTGTTTCTGTACAAACACTGTGCAAGCCTTTGTCCCACTCATCAATGGGTAGTTGAGGTATATAGGCAAATTCAAATACAATGCCGATGGTAGGAATAGAATCCCACTCTGGTGAATTCAGCAGTCGGTCATAGAAACCACCACCGTAGCCCAAACGATACCCCCGCTGGTCACAAGCCACAGCGGGTACAAGGATTAAATTCACATCCTTTGGCTCTAGGGTGGTAGCATTAGGTTTGGGTTCTAAAATACCATAATTTCCTTTTTGCAATGGAACGCCCGCCTTCCAGGTATGCCAGAAGAGAGATTTTCCCACACATCGGGGTAGTCCCCAGCAGTGCTTAGTGTCTGTAAATAGGGGACTTAGATCTGGTTCTTGTCGAAAACTGAAATAGGCTAAAACTGTTTGTGACTGGGTAACTAGGACGCCAGATTGTAGATGGGTACAGATGCGATCGCTTTTTTGCCGCCATTCTTCTACAGACATAGACTGGCGCTTTTGAAGCAGGGATCGGCGTAGTTCTGCTTTGTTCATCTGATCTTCCCTCCGGTTTGATAGGGCGATCATATCAACAAACTATGCTGATAGTAGGTAATCATACCGACTTGCATTTAGCGATGCAGAGGTGCGACCCGTGGCGAATTTAATTCGCCTACGGAAAGCGCACCTAAGCGGTCTTGGGGGAAACCCCCATGAGCGACTGCATCAAGACATGGGTAGGAGATAGGAGCTTGTTCACTCCCATCTCCCCATTCCGTTCAATTGAGCCCTTAAGCAATAAATAATAGCTTAAATAATAGGTTTGAGAGCAACTTGGTATCAGTAATGGGTAATTGGCAACTGGGCTTATTACCCATTACCCATGATCCATTACCTAATGTCACCCATTACCTAATTTCTCCTCTAGCAGGCACTAGTTACCTCTAGTAAGCACCGTTATTTTTGGGAAAAATAACAACACCAATGGTTTTCACGATGATCCATAAATCCAGCCAAAAATTCCGGAAACTGACATAGTAAACATCAATTTGCACACGGCGGTGGTAAGGTATGTCATTGCGTCCAGAAACCTGCCATAAGCCAGTAATTCCGGGTCGAATTGTCAAGACTTTATCCATGTGACGCCCGTATTTGGGCAATTCCTCTGGCACTAACGGTCTTGGACCAACCACACTCATCTGTCCGTTGAGTACATTCCAGAACTGAGGAAACTCATCTAAGCTAGTCAGCCGTAGAAATTTTCCAATTCCAGTAATTCGAGGATCATCCTTGAGCTTGTAATTATCCTGAAATTCCTCCCGTATCTGAGGGGATTTTTCGATCATCTCTAGCAACATTTCGTCGGCATTTTCCACCATAGTTCTAAATTTCAGGCAAGCAAAAGGTTTGTAGTCTTTACCCACCCGCTCCTGAACATAAAAAATTGGTCCAGGTGAGCTGATCACAATTAGCAATGCCAGTAGCAGGTAAACGGGAAAAAACGAAATCAGAACTGATAGGGAAAAGGTCACATCAAACAGTCGCTTGGCAAAATTTCCGTCTAAGCGATAGCGAGTCAGATTCTTGTGTCTACGACGTGAAACGAGGGGCTGAAAACCTCGCTTCACGAATGCTCGCAATATCTTGACGGAGTTAAGTTGGCTTTCGGCAGTCATCTCACTCCTTCAATTCACACCACACGTCATAATCATAAAGCTACGAGACACTCGCTATAGCGCATAGCCAGCTAGGATATTTAATTTTTTACCAGAGAAATTAAAACTGGTAGTCTTGATAACAGTTTTCCAAAAATGTCAGGTAGCGATCAGCAAAAATGTTGGGGGCAAATTTGGCAGCGTTTAACCGGCTCGCTTCCCGATTAAACTTTCCTGCCAAGGTCTCAAAGGTTTCCATGGCTTCAATCAAAGCCCTTGAGCTTTGCTCTGGAAACAATAGACCTGTACCACTGTCTAAATGTTGCCGAATATCTAGAACTGTTTCTAGTGCCCCACCAGCACCATAGGCAATCACCGGCGTACCACAAGCTTGGGCTTCCACCAGGGCAATGCCGAAATCCTCACAGGCAGCATAGACAAACCCTTTAGCTTTAGCCATATACTGCTCAACCACCTCATTGGGTTGAAATCCCATAAATTTTACATTCTTGTGAGCCAAGTTGCGAATCCCTGCTAAATCTGAGCCATCACCAATCACCACGAGAGGGTATCCCAGTTGATTAAAAGCTTGAACAATTAAAGATACTTGTTTGTAACTTACTATCCGGGAAACGGTCAGATAAAAATCTTCTTTTTCTTCCTGGAAAGGAAAACGTTCAATATTAACCGGTGGGTAAATAACTTCAGCCCTACGCCGATAGCAGCGCCAGATCCGCCGTGCTGTGTGATGAGAGTTGGCAATAAAGTAATCCACCCGATTTGCTGTAATCACGTCCCACTGACGTAACCGATGAAGCAGATAGCGAGTGATCAACCCTGGAAAACCCTGTCCCATAGAACTACTGCGCAAATAATCAAAGGTCAAGTCCCAGGCATAACGCATGGGCGTATGGCAGTAACAGATGTGCAGTTGTTGGGGACTAGTAAGGACACCCTTGGCAACAGCATGGGAAGAGGAGAGTATAATATTATACTCCCCTAGTTCCAGCTGTTCAATCGCTAAGGGTAGCAGCGGCAGATATTTCTGAACCCCGTTACGAGCGAAGGGTAAGTTCTGTAGGAATGTTGTGCCAATAGAGCGCTGATATAGATAACTCTGGGGATTGGTTGATTCAAAATCAATCAGGGCGTACAGGTCAGCATCAATGTGTTTGAGTATTTCTTGCACTACCAGTTCTGAGCCACCAGTTGCTTTGGGAGTCAACCACTCATGAACCAAGGCATATTTCATTAGATCTCAAAGGCAGATTGTTTAACAAAAATGGCGGAATTCCCCATCCAACTTTGACGGTGGGGATGGATAGTCAAATAGTTGATTATATGCTAATATGAATATAACTGGCTTAGGTCTACATGGTTAGGCATGGGCTGATGATAGTCGAGCTAGGTGGAATAGAGATGTAGTCAAAGCGCGTAAACGAACTCGACCACCGTTCGCAACAGCGTGCAGAAAAGGCAAGCGCAAGATGTCATTTAGACATAAATCAACTGGCACGACCGTTACAAACGGCGAAAACCAAGCGGCAAAAAGAATTATTGCCTGTGGAAGACGGGCGACTGCCTGTGGACGCTGAGTAAGACCATCACCAGATTCAGTTCTGGACTTTCTATTCTTAGGGAGTACCCAACGTGGCATCGGCGGATGAAGCGGGAAATCCTAAAGACGAATAAGACCGTCCTTGCTTCGCTGTTAGCGAAGCAAGTTGGGTTACTTCACATATACTACTGGCAGTACTTGAGAAACGAAACATACCATATACTTGAATGGTAAATTTACTATAGACCTAGCAGCTACGGTATTTTGGGTATTGCCTAACTAGCATATAAAAATATCGGGTTTTTCAGCTGCGCTCTAGACGGCGATTCTATAGCGCAGTCAGCCCACCACAAGACATCTAAACAACCTGTCTGGCAATACAGACGTCGAGGTAATAATAGGGTTTTATTAACTGTTTCAACCCCCTAGTTAGCTGAGCAGTAGGTATTAATATCCGCCACTAATTTTGGTTCTGGGGTGGTGGCTTTCTGCAAATTGCTCAAGGCTTCCTCCGCAGCTGAGCGGTCTTGCTTGTTAAAAGCCTCTACAAAGTCGCGAGTCGCCTTGCTGGTATTGCGATACATCTTAATAAAACCAGCTTGATAGTCTTGGAGCTGTTCGTCCTTAACTATTATCGATTCCATGTCTTGAGATGCCCCCTCCATAGCATTAGCTGCCTGGAGCATTGCCTCGGGATCACTTGATTCTCCACCATTAGTCAGGGTTTTAGCTTCTTCAACTGCCTGGTTCGCCACTTCAATAATTTTCTGACATTCAACTTTTTTGCCACTACAGCTAACGGTCAATAAGCTCATGAGTACAGTCGCCGGAACAAGCAGGAAGTACCGCGTTGGAAAATGCATTAATGCTCTCCTAATCAGTTTTGGGTACTCTCGTTGTGGTAGCATATTTTTACCATGCTGGAAAGCTTTAGCTTCATTTCCACAACACTCCACTCTTCAATGCACGGCGTTCAGAGTCAGGATAGGGTGAGCGCGTGGGTGTAGGCTGACTTTGACAGGACTTACGCAAAACTGGGCAACAAACATGCTGATGGTGTAGGGTCCTGAGGGAGACCCTACAAGTAGAGTTGCTGCGTAAGTCCTGATTGAGCCATAATTA
>NZ_JAAHGN010000005.1:0-19093 GCF_010672485.1 Moorena sp. SIO2C4
CACGATTAACTACTACGCCCAGACAGGTTAAGCCAAACCTGTCTATTTGATCGAGGACTTGCTTGAATTGAGATTTCTTAGTTCCTCTGAATCCGACCACCATCAAGATTCCATCTGTATGGGCAGCTAGGAAATTGGCGTCTGTATAGTTCAGTAGATTAGGAGTGTCATAGATAACCAAGTCAAATTTTTCCTGAAAATGCCCCATAATCTTTTCCATGCGAGGAGAGGCCAGATCTGGAGCAGATTCTACTAAGGCTTGCCCAGAAGTCAACACAAAAAGATTATCTGAGAAAGGCGATCGCTCCATCACAACCTCTAGGTCGTTTGATAGCAAGTCGCTCAGTCCTGGCAAGTTCTGTAAATTCAAATTGGTGTGAAGTTGAGGTGAATGGAGATTACCATCTACTAATAGAACTCGCTGACCTCTGGAGGCTGCCATGTGAGCTAGGTTTAAGGCGACACTAGACTTACCATCCCCAGCCATAGCCGAGCAAATGGCGATGGAGCGAAGGGGTGGATTACAGAAGCGGAAATGCATGTTAGTGTAGAGAGATTCGAATGCTTTTTTAAATCGATTATCCTCAGAAATTCTGTCCTCATCGTTGTCAAAATCTACACTAAAATTATTGAATGGTTCAGGATTTTTACTAAATGGTATTTCTCCTAAAACAGGTAAATTATGGCCTTCTTCAATATCCTTGATTTCATAGAAGATATTCCGATACTTATCATAAAGGATAACTGTCCCCATCCCTAAAGCTAAACCGCCCATAACTCCCATCAAGATCAACTTATTCTGACTAGATTTTCCGATCGGTGCACCGGTCGGATCGCGGTAAAGCTGAGGTTGAGAAACTATCTCCCAAGGCACTTCCCGTTGAGCTTTCTCCACCTGCAAGGTCTCTTTCTGAGTTTCTAGTTGGTTGAGAGTTTGAGTAGCAATTTGTAACTGCCGCTGTAGATCATTATACTTACGGACAAAAATCGGGAATTCTTGGACTTCGCGATCAACAGTGTTTTTGGTTTGTATCAGAGCCTGATTACGAACCTGTAGTACCTCAATTTGGTTGGTGGTATCAACCAATTGTTGAATCAGTTGTAAACGAATTGGATTTTGAAGGGTTCGCACTCGGGGGTTAATCGGTTGACCTCCTAAGTTCTGACCCAGAATCCGTTGTACTTCCCGATTGAGAAGAGTTTCTAGGTTTTGCCGTTGCTCTAGTAGGGTTTGAATATTAGGGCTCTCTGGCTGAAAGCGGGCGGATTCTATCGCAATTCTACTTTCTATTTCTTTAAGATCCGCCAGTAACTTCTGATAGTTAGGATCTTCACTCAAGGCAGAAGAAGCTAAAGCTTCATTTGGCGATAGTTTTAATTGTCTTTGTAAGCTGTTTTTTAATTTAATTAGCTCTTGTAGCTGCCTGGTTGTATCTCTTTTTTGGTCGCCAATTTTACTAACTTTGTTTGATAATTGTCCCCCATCAAATTGAGGTTCAATTAGCTGATACTGCTGTTGCAGGTTTTGCAAATTTCCTTGGATAATATTAACTCTATCCTGTAATTTAGGAAGTTGCTCATTAATAAATTTAACCCCTTGGCCAATGCGAGTTTTTCGGTCTTCTAAACTATACTTTTCATATTCTTCAGCTGTTGTCTTTAAGACCAACTCTACTAGTTTGGGATCTGTCCCACTATAAGTAACTGATAGGATTTTAGTATTTTCACCTTGACTTTCTTCTTCGAGACGTTCAACTGTTAAATAATACTGAAGTAGCCCAAGCTTAAACTCTGGATACTGGAATTTAATTTTATTGACGATTTTAGATAAGACTTCAGGACTGGTTAGGATTTTAATCTGAGTTGCATAGTCCAGTTCAAAATTTCTCTCACCAGGTATTCTTCCCTGACCCCGAGTAAGTGTCATTGGTTCAGTGGATATTGCTGCAGCAGATGTGACTGGTTCGACTAACAGCTGAAAATTACCTGAATATATAGAGGGAGATTTGCTACTCAAAAAGGTAGCAGCAACAGTCACTAAACCTGCAATCCCTGCAACCACCATGGCTTGGCGTCGGGCAATCCTCAAAAGCGGACCTAGATTTAATCCTTTTTGAGGAGTATTTAACTCATCTTGCTCGTTTAATGTTAGTTGTTGCAATTGTCTGCCCCTTTTACTAGTTGATAAGGTTTCAGCCCCCTGTTGTATATCCAAGAGGATGCTAATTTTTGCAGGGAGACACTAATAATTACCAACTCTCAGGGCAATAATCCGGATTGTCCAGGTTTATAACCCTTTTCACATCGATGCTATAGTTGATCGATGTAGAAGCAAAACTTATCAATATTCCGGAGTGCTATCAACTCCTTTGGCTTGGGTTATTTATAGTATTTTTTTCACAATACTTTTGTCATGTCAAACTTGATTTATCTTAATAAATGTAAATCAATTTTATACCAATTCTGGAAATTACGGCTACAGATAAATTTAATCTTACCATCTCCTAATCTGGATATGTAGTCCTACTTTAACTACTTGGTCTTATCCGCCGCCGGTTTAATTATCTTTGATAATACACTTCTTTGATAATACACTTATGATGCTACCATCTTTGATAGGATTTGTGGGCAAACTCTAAAATAGTTAGATCCAAAATCGGTAAGCCCAAGGATAATTCCGTGGGCTAAATTATGGCATTAAAAATTTAATTAACCCTGATTATGAAACAATTAATTAGCAATCCTATAGCTATAACAATTCTATACCTAGGACCAGAGAATGATCTCTCCTAGTAGAATCAGTTGATGGCTGCATCTCAATGCATGCAAAAACACTCTTCGGCAATAGAAGGCTAATATCATGTTATGACAATTACCCTTAATAAAAATCTCCCCCATCTCCCTATATTCCCCTCCTGGTCGGGGTTAGGGGTGGGTTCCTATCTCCTCACTTGGGTAGGTTTTTTACATTTGGGCGAGTACGTACTGGCATTGGGAATAAATTTCTCAAAATATGTCGGAAAATCTCCCAGAATTTCCACCGATTACCGACCCATCTCCCGCTCTTCCCCTCCTGGTCGGGGTTAGGGGTGGGTTCCGATTAGCCATTCCCCATTCCCCATTCCCCATTCCCCATTCCCCATTCCCCATTCCCCATTCCCCATTCCCCATTCCCCATTCCCCATTCCCCATTCCCCATTCCCTATTACCTATTACCTATTACCTATCTCCAAAGTAAAAAACCTACCCTTGTCAGCCCCACACTTCCCACCCTCCCCACACTTCCCTTCTTTTTTACAAATATGAGATGCACCCCAGTTGATTAGGATGATGGGGTATCGACTGCATCCCGTTCTGTGCGAATCCACTTGGTCTGAGGTTCCACCAGAAAAGCCAGATAGAGGGGAATTTTCCACAGAATGTAAATCGGGACAGCTAAGAGCATCAGGAGCGGAAAGTCTGCTCGGCAAAACTTAGCCCAACCTTCAACAATCGCAATTAACAGCAGCACCCCTTCTATGAGTAACACAATAGTACTTATCCATGATGCTCCCAATGCTCCCCCGAGTAAAGCTCCCCCTGTAGCAGCCACCCAAATTAGAACCAATAGGGACAATGGTGGCACACATAAGTCTAATGCGATCGCTAATAGGTCTATTCGTCTTTGACGAATAGACTCTTTGAGCAACTCAGGAACTTGGTTTAGCAAAGTCTCGATATGACCATGCTCCCAGCGTGACCTTTGACTCTTTGCTGAACCCTGTTTCATCAGACGACCTGTGACTCCTGCTTCCTGGCAATATATTGGGGAATGTCCGATGATCGCTAAATCCAAAGCCAACTGCATATCATCAACTGTTTTACTGCCAGCCAAAGAGATTTTGCGAATCACTGACCAGGGGAAAGCCATTCCTGAACCTGTTAACAAACAAGGCAAGCCCAGTCGATGTAACCCACTCGGACGGACTGTATTTTTGAATTTAACCGCCAGGGTAGAGATCAAATCCTTTAGTACCGGGTTGTCTGGTTGTGTCATTAAGTAAGTTGACTGAACCGGTCGTTGTGTAGCGATCGCAAGGCGGGAAATCCGTGAAATCGTTCCTTGAGCAACAATACAGTCTGCATCAACCACCACCACGACATCCGGTGGATTAGGCTCAATAAACCCCATACCGAAGTCTAAGGCATATCCCTTACCTCTGCGCTCATGATCTTGTCGTTCAATTACAATAGCGCCAGATTTCCGAGCCACTGCTGCAGTGTCATCAGTGCAATTATCAGCAATGACTATTAGTCGGTCTTGCTCCGTAAGCTGAGGTAGTAATGTTTCCAGGGTGGCACTGATATCAGAGGCTTCATTGTGAGCTGGAACTAAAACAGCCACCGTTGGTCGGGGTTTGCTAGCATCCGACCATGGCTCAGAGCCATTAGGCAAAATTGCTGCACTACATTCAATAAAAAGAACTGTAATTGGAACGATAAGGGCAAATGCTATTACCAAGAATGGAATATCAATCAATGAGATGAATGGCTGATTAGCTAACACAATTCAACATCCTTAAAGCTTAAAATAAGTTATTTTTTTAGGGAACAGGGAACAGGGAATAGTGATTAGGGAACAGGGAACAGGGAATAGTGATTAGGGAATAGTGATTAGGGAATAGTGATTAGGGAATAGTGATTAGGGAACAGATCAGAGGTTTTAGTCAACAAAAAAAACTTTATTTATCTTTTTTGATAAGTATTAACAAAAAAATATATATTATATAGAGCCAATAAATAATCGTTAAAGTCTAAAACAAACCTAGAGATAAATGATACATATCCAGATATTATCTAATAAAATTTAAATAAAAAACAATAAAATCAGATTTATTTGATAATGTTTAAGGTTACCTATTACCTGTTTACTATTACCTGTTTACTATTACCTTTTGCTATCAATCCTTTGTTTACAACTCAAATACAAACGCTATCTAACTGTTAGTATTAAGTACAGTTTTGTACTCAACCAAGTTACTACGCTGTCCGAGCAATCGATTTAGGTGAAATTGAATCTGACCTTGGACCTGAGGAAACTTGCCGATCATGCAAGACAGACTATAAAGTAAAGCATCTGTTGAGCTCAAACCTGTCTGGGACTTATGACGATAGATCCGGTAAGTCATCAGAGGATAACCCAACAACAGCAATAAGCTCAAGCCATGGGTGAGCCATGCGATCGCAAATACTAATATAGGTAAGAGTAATCCCCAGAACCAAATGCTCCGGCTTTCTTTGACCCAATGGCGTTCTGGAGTGTGACCGTGTAACCAGGCTCCCTCAGCGTAACCATGACCTGCTCTCAAGAACCGCTTCCAGCACTGACTAAAACGTGTCATTTGGGCATCATGCAAAGTCATTTCAGCATCTAGGCGAAAAATCTTCCAACCCTTCTGGCGCAGCCGCAAGCACAATTCCGGTTCTTCACCAGCAATTAGAGTAGGATTAAACCCTCCGACTTGTTCAAAAGCTTCTGTGCGCATCATTGCATCACCACCACAAGCGGAAGCTTCACCCACTGGTGTATCCCACTCCATGTCACACAATCGGTTATATATAGATGTTTCAGGGAAGCGCTCTCGTCGGCGACCACAGACTACAGCGACATTAGGGTTGGCTTCCAGTTCCTTTTGAGCATAGTTGAGCCATCCCCCTACTACCTCACAATCCCCATCCACGAATTGGACAAACTTAAGATTTGGCTCTAAATGTTTGAGATAGATATATCCCGCATTTCTAGCACGAGCTGCAGTAAAGGGTTTAGATAGGTCGAGTCCAATCACCTCTACCCCTAAAGAATGAGCGATTTCCACACTGTCATCTGTGGAGCCAGAATCGACATAAACCACACGAGCCACGTTTTTAATCACAGACAGTAAACACTGGCGTAGGCGTTCACCTTCATTGCGTCCAATCACAACTAATCCAATTTGCTTCAAACCTTGGGCTTTGTATTCTACAGCTGAGAGAGTGTTCATCGTTTAACTGCCTTGAAAATTTAGCTCTTTTCTTGCACTAGGCAAGGAATTGAAACGCAGAGGTAGCACTGAAACGCTGTTTCCCTAACGCTATCGTTGTTGGTGAAAAATTTTAGCCAGATTAAACTGTAACAGATTCACCCTTGTATAGCTTTCTAGGGAAGTTTACAGGATCAGGAATTTTGATCGATAAAGTCTATTAAGGCATCATACTTGGGTGAACTCTTTTGGTATACATGTTCTAAAGCCCCCCAGCTCCCCCATTTACTGGGCTTCTTGATATCAGAAAAGTGCATAAATAAGCCACCGCCCTGATTCTTCCATTCATTCAGGAGTTGTGTATAAATTTTATACATTTTTGGATGTCTATTAAGCTCAATGAAAAACTCAGTTAGTTTTTGATTATCGGACTTGACAAGATGTTGACCACCTTCGTAAACCACTAACTGTAGTTTTCTCTTATCTGCTACTTTGTGATGATAGTTAAAAATTTGATCAATATCACTTAAACTCTCATAGTCTTCTTCTTTGGGAAGTAACCCCCCGGATTTGATCTGCTTAAACGCTTTTGACACTCCCCCATCGGGTTCATTCAACCAAGATTCTATGGTGCTTTCGTTTTCTTCCGCGTTTAAGCTGCCATTAAAATATCCCGCGATCGCAAAAGCATCAATACTATGTTGATAACAAGGGGCATTACCCTCTGCTACCCACAGAGGACAATCCAAAGCAGCATTTTCCAAACCAAGCCATACGGTATGGGTAGCCATAACAGACACCACTTGATTGCTGTCACTACCAAATACATTTTTCCAAATATCAGACATTTGAGCAGTACGCATTCCATACCATTGCATGTATGCATCTCCTTTATCCTTGCCCCACCTAGCTTGACCTTGAGCTAACGCATAGTTAGCTTGTTGGAATTGTCAATTCCACACTTCATTAGACAGTTCCACATAAACCCTTAGATTTGGATCTAAGGTATCTTTAACTATTTGGGCAAAATTAGTGATATAGTCATCTGTAGCTTGATGGGGCATATTAAACCATGGATCAGCACCAATTCGATTGGCCAGTTTAACCATGATTTCTACAGGTACACCTTTACCGTAAGCGTAGGAGGCATCATCTACTTTTGGTATATTTGCCCATTCCCTTTGCTTAGAATGATTGGTTTCCATCCAGTCCATAAAACGGATGGCTTTAAATTTTTTAATTTTATTGATGAATTCCGGATTAAAAAGTTCAGACTCGTAAGTATCTTCATACTTAGCTTGAACAACACGAATGTTGCGAATATAATTACCCGTGTTATTAGGATCCGTAGCGGTAATTATTAAATAGATACTAGCCCCGGATGGCGTTACATTAATTACATCTCTTCCTGGCCTTGACGCTACCTCATCTTTGGTGGCATCAAACTTATATTCTATAGTGCCTTCTCCATCGTATAAAACCACATACTTTCCAGCTGGATAATTTTTCATCCCTGTAAAAAGTAGTGTAGCCACACGAGTATATTCAGGAGGAGCTTCTGGAGCAGGTAAAGACTTAACCCAGCCCTGTTCGTCTAAATCCAGTTTATCGTATTCCTCAGTATCCCACGAACCACTACAGCCTGTTTCTCCAGAGACACATTGAGTAATCCATGGTCTCGACGATTTGAAGGCATCTAAGAAAGGAAGTTCAGTTGACCAATCAGCAATTCCATTCAGGTTAGTTCCTAATTTAGGAGTTGTAAACGGAGAGTTTTGAACCGTTGATTTACTTAAAATAATATTAAGTTTTTGATAAAATTGTTCAGGATATGTTGGATGAAGCGCAATGAATAAAGTTAGACAAAAACTCAAAAAAAATAATGTAATTATTTGGAATTTATTAAAAACTATACTGTACACTAATTTTAACTATCAGGGCTAGCAAAACTGACTTGATAATTGGAAGTTATTGGTAAGCTGACTTCACTCAAGTAGCGTTCGTGGCACAGGCTTATAGCCTGTGACGCACGCCCATTAGCTTACTGCTTACATGGCTGGTAATTATCACCACTAATATATACTTAATAAAAAACAGCTATCCGGATTTTTGCTCTAGAGATTTTTATCAAAAGCTTACGCTATATATTAATTTAAGTTAATCTTGTTATAAAGTTATAATAACGAGAAGGATTTTTAGAAATCCATAGGTAAAGATCAAAGCAGGGGTATAACGGTAAACTTAGCTGTTGTATAACATAGACCAAATCGAGTTTAATGTCACTCTAAGACTTGCCAAGATTCACAAATGCCCCTGGTTAAGTTGCAGGTTGCATCTCCAGTATTAACATTTACTTTTAGAGAAATGAACAAGCCTGTTATTGTCATTGGACTAGATGCAGCTCAGCCCTCTGTCCTTGAGAAATGGATGTCTCAGGGACATCTCCAGACTATGCGTCGTTTGCGCGACCAGGGAACCTATGGACGCCTGAAAAATTTTGAAGCGTTTAGTGCAGAAACGCCTTGGACAACATTTTTGACTGGCTGCTCGCCTCACACAACTGGGTACTGGTCTCCCTTGGGATTCCGAGAAGGCAGCTATGAGTGCTACACCAAGGCCGCCTATGACTATAGTGAGTATCCTCCATTTTATGCCCTGGGTGAAGATTATCGAGTGGCAGTCTTTGACATGCCTCAAACTCGGCTCTGTGAGGAGGTAAATGGTCCCCAGGTTTTAGCTTGGGGAGCCCATTCTCCTCAAGTAGCTAGTGGCTCTTTACCGGCTTCACTGTTCCAAGAACTGGTTGACAAACATGGAGAACATCCAGGACTCCATAAGGACTATGCTGTGTGTGTTGATTTAAAGGGAACACTTCGACTTCGGAAACTTCTGGAGACAGGGATCTCCCGTCGCGCTACTATTTGTCAAGATCTCTTGGAACGAGAGTCTTGGGACTTGTTTTTAACAGTGTTTGGCGAAGCCCATGCACTGGGTCACAATTTCTGGCAGTTGAGTCAACCGGAACATCCTCTCTATGAGCATTTTAGTTCCCGTGTTTCAGGTGATCCCATGCTCGAAGGCTTTCAAGCCATTGATCGGGCAATCGGCAAGATTTTAGCCAAAGCACCAAAGGATGCTCATGTCGTCATTTTCTCCGCTCATGGCATGGGTCCTAACACCATGGATGCCCCCAGCACCACCTTCCTGCCTGAGTTTTTATATCGCCTTAGTTTCCCTGGGAAATTTGCCCTGGCTAATGGTACTGAGTTGGGAACACCCCCTGAACCGATAATTACCAAAATGAAATGGAACTATTGGGAGCGACATCTGTGGGGTACCAAGTATGATCCTAATCCCATTAAAAGGTTTTTGAGACGAGAAACTCCCACCAAGCTTTTCAAACTAATCGAGCCATGGTTAGATTCTTCTCAAGAACCCGATCTGATCTCCCCATTCAGGCTAGCGAAGGAAACCGATGTAGTACCTTTCCAACCAGCCGCTTGGTATGCACCGGTCTGGCACAAGATGAAAGCGTTTGCCCTACCAAGCTTTTCAGAAGGGTATATCCGTATCAATCTTCAGGGACGAGAACCCCAAGGATTGGTACCGGAATCGGAGTATGATGCTTTCTGTGATGAACTGATCCAAAAGCTTTACGCTCTTAAAGATGCCCGAAAAGGTGTACCCATGGTCAAGGAGATCATCAGGACACGGAAGTCGCCCACTGAGCGAAATTGTAAGCTGTCTGATGCCGACTTGGTACTTGTCTGGCAAGATGAGTATGCCACAGATGTGGTGGAAAGTCCTGATGTTGGACGTATTGGTCCTGTACCCCATTATCGTGCTGGCAGCCATCGCCCTGAGGGATTTATCATCGCCGCAGGTCCAGATATTGCGTCCGGTGTTGATTTCGGAGGCGGTCATGCTCTTGATCTTCCCCCCACAATTTTGGAATTGATGGGTGCACCAATTCCTGAATACTTTGAAGGTAAGCCACTACCATTGCTAGCAAAAGAGCTTGTCAACGGTTAATATGCTTACCGGCTTAGAGTGTGGTCAGAAACATTGCCCTCATAGTTAAGTCTTTGTAAATTAGAAATGAGGGATAAGGTAAAGAGGGGATGAGGATATTTTTACTCCTCTTTCCCCTCTTCATTTTATTCCAAATCTCACAAATCCGACAGGAATCAATTGAACATGCTTATCATCACACGATGTATACGTTCTGCCCATTTATCCCAATTTAGAGACTGATCGTATTCTTCTCTAGAAGACTTTACTAACTGTTCATAGACTGCCCGATCACCAAAGTTATTTGCTATCACACTAGCATACTGATCACTTGAGGCAGATAACGGTAACATATAACCATTTTTGCCATTTTTAATAATTGTCGGAATTCCTCCGACATCAGTTGTGATTACAGGGAGACCAAATGCATTAGCCTCACAAATCACAATTGGTGAACAATCAGCACGGGTGGGAAACATCAAAAAATGGGATTGCAAAAATAATTGATTAAGTTCCTCTCGTTGCTTAGGATTATTTTTATTCAAAAAAGGAATGACGTTGAGCCGCTCATGCTTAATGTCATCCGGTGGCACACAACCAAGCATAACTAGCTCAGCGTCAATTCCCATGTTGAGCAGAGATATCAGAGTTTCAAAGGCAATATTTCCACCTTTTCTCTGCCAATCTTTACCAATAAACAATAAACGGCAACGGGAAGCATTACACTTGGAAAATAGTTGATATACTGAGGGGATATCATCTAAATTTGCTCCAAAGGGAATTACTTCAACTTTCTCTGGATCTGCCTGATAGTCGCTAATGGCAGATTTGGCAGCCCAGTCTGAAGAATAAACTAGTTTATGAGATTTTGATAATACAGTAAATTCCTGTTTTTCTCCTAGTTCAAATTCTTCTATATTTCGGTAAATTTTATAGTATTCATTGTTGATTAGCTTCGGAGTGGCATCGGATAAAAAAATAATAGGAATACTAGTGTCAATTAAACTTAATTCTCCTGATGCAACGGGGCAAAATAGTAAATCACATGGGGTTTCTTTGAACTGTCTTTGAACTGTCAGTATGAATCGATTGAGCTGTTCATTGTGATCAGAAGACTTGAAACCTAAAAATGAATGGATTAATTGGATAGGCTTGACTAGCTTATGCCAATAGGATACTTTTTTGGGATTGCCGAGATTAATCAACTGAAGGTCTCTTGATGCCAGAGACCTATGCATATAATAAAGGGTGCCAGAAAAAGTATTTTTATCTAAATAATTCTGAGAAGAGAAAAAACCAACTCTCAAGGGCTGCATCATCGGTTTTACGAAGGTTGAATCTTGCCATCAAAATGTACCGCTTCAATTATAGCTCCCTATTAGTAAAGTATTTGATGTTAAACCAGCAGTATTATTAAATTGATTGATAATTTATTGCTCCCCAGTAGTTTACTTTTTAATGTAATCATTTTTAGGGATTTTTTAAAAAAACTAAGCAAAATTGCTTAGTTAGCTCTAGGTTAACACGGCATTAGGATTTTCTTTAAAGGTTTCAGGGGTTTCACCATACGCCTCAACTTATTATCAACATAGATCATATAACAGTCAAGAGGCTCGGCTCCAAAACTTTTCTTAAATGCTATAACTCCTGGCAATCCACCACTAGGATTAAAATCAAACCAAGAATATCCTTGTTCACAAGAATCTTTAACAATTTCATACATAACTAAGTTAACTGGTCTTAGATTCAAGTATTTTTCTAAGGATGAGCCATGCCAATACACCACATGTTTCTTGGCGTAGAAGCATAGTGCTCCGCTGATAATTTGGTCTTGATAGTGGGCTAGCCAAAGCTTAACGTTAGGTGACTTAAGTTGAAAAATTGTTTTAAAAAGTTCCCAATTATAGCTACCAAGACTATTATCTCCCCATCGTCGTAATGAATCTTGATAAACTTGATAATATTCCCACCATTGGTCTAGGGTAGATGCTGTAGTTACTGAAACTCCTTCCTTGATAGCTTTTCGGACTTTTCGAGCCATAGAACTACCGCCCTTTTTCCAAGTTTTGGAAATTGTTTCAAAACCCACGTCTAAGTTAATGGCGTGAGTGGTATCCTCCTCTTGTTCACTGACACAACTTAGGGCTACAGCTTTACTAGCTAGTTCATTGTAAGGATTTACTCGCCAACTTAATTTACCCCAAAAATTTTTATCGAGAAATTTAACTAGTAAAATGGCATGGTCAATGGTAAGTTCGTCTGCGGAAATCCATCCTCCAAAGGTTCCGTCTGGTGAGGATGAGTATTTCTTGATAAATTTCTGATTTCCAAGTTTATAGGAAAGGGCAATCAAAGCTCTTTTTTGATCTGAGAATAGGATAATTAGAGGGTTTGGACGAAATTCTCCTTGAGTATAGGTATTCCAGATTTCAGCCCATTCTCTTGAATGAAAATAAGTTGAATAATTGCATTGTTGCCAAATTTTGTCCCATTCTTCAGAATTAGCGAGATAGGTTTTGGTAATTGATAGGCTCATTGACTACTCCTATAATTAATTTTTGTGACCCTAAGTATTAGAAATGCCCTAGTGAATTGCTTGATTAATCTTGACCAAAGAGAATACAAAGTAAGCGTTCGCGTAGCGTGACCTACGGTCAATCGCTTACCTGGAAACATCAACAAAGCGATGCAGCTTCGGAACAGGGGAGGCAGCGCGGTCTTGGGGGTCTCCCCCACTCGCTATTGCCGTGGTTTCCCCCACTCGCTATTGCATCAAGAAGGGAAAAATGCGATTGACCGTTCGCGCAGCGTCGGGCTTTGCCCGAAAGGTCACGCTACGCGAACGCTTGAGTATTGGATTTATCGATTTAGATAGCTGGGCTGATTTTCACCTATCTATTTATTTCACGACTTACGCAGTAACTCTACTTGTAGGGTCTCACCCTACTATTTCTAGTGTTTGTTACCCAATTTTGCGTAAGTCCTGTATGTCTTAAAGTTCTGGTAAAGTTCAGAAAAATTTCTTAATTGATGCCACAACCCTTGCTTGGTCAGCCTCAGTCATATCGTTGTAAAAGGGCAGACGAAGTAAGCGATCGCTTACATCCTCAGTCACCAAGCAGTCTCCTTCTTTGCCCCCAAACTCTCGTCCCATATCAGACAAGTGCAATGGCAGATAGTGAAAAACGCTGTAGATGCCTTGAGCTTTTAAGTGAGCAATCAAGGCTTGGCGCTTCTCTAGGGACGGTAAGAGTACGTAGAACATATGGTATGCCTGGTCACAGTACTCTGGCACAATTGGCAAGCGGATACCGTACTCCGGTGCCCAATCCTTGAGATTTTCGTAGTAGTACTCCCAAATTTGCTGTCGTTTGCTCTGAATCTGTTGGCGACTTTCTAGCTGAGCATACAAGAAAGCTGCGAGTATGCCTGAGGGGAGATAACTCGAACCAATGTCTACCCAGGTGTACTTATCAATTTGACCGCGATAGAAGCGAGTGCGATTAGTTCCTTTCTCCCGGATAATCTCAGCACGTTCGATATACTGCGGGTCGTTGATCAACAGTGCGCCACCTTCTCCACAGGTAAAGTTCTTAGTCTCGTGAAAACTCTGGGTAGCTAGACAACCAAATGTACCTAGATACTTGCCTTTATACTTAGCAAATAGTCCATGAGCATTGTCCTCAACAACTGGTATACCGTAGCGCCCAGCAATCTCCAAAATAGCATCCATCTCGCATGCTACACCGGCGTAATGTACAGGGACAATGGCTTTGGTGCGAGGGGTAATCAGTGATTCTAATTTCTCTTCATTTAAATTGAGGGTATCCGGGCGGATGTCGATAAAGACAGGTTGAGCACCTCGTAAGATGAAGGCATTAATGGTAGAGACAAAGGTGAAGGAGGGAACAATGACTTCATCCCCTGGTTGGATGTTTAATAGTAGTGCCGCCATTTCCAGAGCATGGGTGCAGGAAGTGGTTAGCAGAACCTTTGGAATTGACAATATTTGTTCGAGTAGAGCATGACATTGTTTGGTAATAGCACCATCACCGGAAAGATCCATGTTCTTGATGGTCTGTTGGATATACTCAAATTCCTAAACCCTGACTCTTAGCAAAGCCGCTCAGCAATTGCTGGCACAACAGCCCATCGGGGAAGACCGACAACGTCTCAATCGCTTGTTGTTAGAAGCCGCCTATCCAGACTATATCAGCCCTAGCCATATTCCCACTCTGGCGGAGGTAGAGCAGGGGTTAATAAAGGGCTTGAATCACTCTCTACAAGACCCCTTACTCTACCAAAAAACTTACCAACACCCTGATCAACCCCAATCCCAAACCCTTCCGGCAGGAACTGATCTGATTATCCAAAATCGGCAATTGCTAGAAGCAGCCTATCCCAATGAGATTGCCAAGAGTTATGCTCCTTACCGAGAGCGACTAAAAGGCTTGATTCACATCCTCCGTCAAGGAGCTGCTACCAAGCCAGGGATTATTGATTTGGTTGCTGCCAACTTGGGAATTTTAGAAGATTCTCCCGCCGCTCAAGCCGCCAAGAAAACCATTCAAATTCAAGAGTTCATGCCTCGGCTGACTCAGTTACATCCTCCTAATCAGCCAGAACATCGCTACTTGCTGACACTTCGGGAAGAATTTGAGGTCTATAACCCCAACCCGCAGCCAGAGGAAATCGAAATTTTCCTGGCAGTTCAGCCAAGTCTGCCTGTGGTATTATACAATTTGCGAATTGTTAACTGCGATACTGAAGAATCGGTTACTTACCAAGGAGAAGCGAGGGCATCCGATGTATTGTCCTTTCGAGAGAATACCGTTGACGTTAACGGTAAACCTTATGCAACAGAAGGAACGCCCCTACTACCAACCGACACCTCTCGCTGGCGGCTGGAAGCAGAGTTAGCTGAGGGGTATCCCCTGGCACAATTTGACCAACAGCGCTTTGATCAAGCCACCTTTGGCTTCAGTCAACCCGTCGCCTCTCTGGAAATGAGATTCTACAAACTCACCCCAGGGGTGTTTGAGGTAAAAATCCCTTGGGATATTCCCGGCTTTACTGATAAGTTTCACGAAGCAGGGGATCATCCTCGCCATCAAATTGCTGGAATTATTGACAACGTTAAAGCTGCTGGTGTTCTCGGGATGATTACCTATGAGAAGCGCTTTCAGGAAACTCACGAGATAGTAGCAGAGTTAACTGTTGAACGTTCTCCGTTTAGGGAAGAACATCTTGCCGAAGATACCTTGACTATTAGTAGCGTTCAGGTTCCCTATCCAGAGGGAGTAGTCCACGAAATGTCGGATAATCTGCTTACTTGTGGAGTATTTGACTATACTGGCTTTGATAGCGGGAATCGTTTTGCTTGAGAGGGAGTAGGGAGTAGGGAGTAGGGAATGTAGAATTAAGAATTAAGAATTAAGAATGTAGAATGTAGAATGTAGAATGTAGAATTAAGAATGTAGAATTAAGAATTAAGAATGTAGAATTAAGAATGGTTAATCTAACTTCTAACTTCTAACTTCTAACTTCTAACTTCTAACTTCCCGATTCCCAATTCTAAATCCTAAATTCCCGATTCGACATTGGTGGTGCGTTACGGTGCGGGCTGTAACAAAACTGGCTCTCGGTGTTGAAGATGAGGGCAAGCCCGCCCCTAACACACCCTACGCACTAACTTCCCGATTCCCGATTCCCGATTCCCGATTCCCGATTCCCGTTCCCCTCCTGGGAGGGGTTAGGGGTGGGTTCCGATTCCCAATTCCCAAGGGTGCATCTCCTAAAAGCTGTTTGACACGGTGGTGCGTTACGGGGCGGGCTATCCAAAGCCTGGCTACGAGGCGGAAAATGAGGCCCCCCCTGAAGCACCACTAGCAACTTTTTTACAAATATGAGATGCACCCATTCCCAATTCCCCATTCCCAATTCCCCATTCCCCATTCTTCATTCTTCCTTCTAAATTCCCCATTCCCCATTCCCCATTCCCCATTCCCCATTCCCCATTCCCCATTCCCCATTCCCCATTCTTCCTTCTAAATTCTAAATTCTAAATTCTAAATTCTAAATTCTAAATTCTTAATATGAAAATTGCCGAAAGCCTCGACATGAAAGGTAGGTTAACTATCCAAAAGTATAATTCTCAAGCTCAGCTGGTGGATGAAGTTAAAGCTGATAACTCGATTGTTTATACAGGGCGGGAATTAGTGGCTAAGTTATTTACTAATCAAAAAATTGATCCGATCCGCTACATCGCACTAGGTACTAGCAGCACCCCGGTTGCTCCAGCTCAGGATACCAAATTGGGAAATGAAGTGTTTCGGAAAGAACTTAAAACCTTTGACATCGGTAAAGATTTAATAGAGACTGGGGACGGTGAAAGTAAAAAGTGTAAAATTATGTTGTCTGTAGACCTAGATTTTGGGGAACCTGGCGATCAGGAAGTTGGGTTAACTGAAGCGGGTTTGTTTAATAGCGAAGACAAAGAAACCGCAATTATGTATAATCGAGTGATATTTCCAGTAATTACCAAGAGCAATAATTTTAAGTTAACGCTTGTGTGGGAAATTTTATTTTAGTGATAACTCTAATAAAACTTAGAAAACAATGACCAACGGTTTTGAACCAAAAGACAAAAATCCTGGAGATTTAATCCTTTCGGCAGATTGGAATGCCGCCATGGATGAAATTGACCGTTTGGGTAAGACTCTTCAAGACATAAAACAAAAAGCAACAAGCTTCCACGGACCTCTAACCATTGAAGAAGCCCTCAAAGTTAAGGGCAACCTAGGAATTGGGACAGAGACTCCCACCGCTAAACTGGAAGTGAAGGGAGACCTGAAACTACAATTAGGAGAAGCGGTTAATGAATTTTCCAGCGATATTACCTTGGCAGACAACTCGAATCAAGCTGTCCCCACAGAACTGGCAGTGAAAACCTATGTAGACAACCAAGTGCAAGGGTTACAAGAGTCGTTGACAACCAAAAAGTTGCAAGTCACTGAGAGTCTGAAACTGGGGAACGAGGTAGAAGTAGTGCAATTTAGTGAAACCATCAGCCCATCTAGAGACTCCTCCCTGGTAGTAGTCCCCACGGAGCAAGCCATCATCACCTACATCAAAAGCACCTTAATAGAGTTGCATATAATTAAAGACATCTTTGATTTAGGTGAAGGGGGTCTCTTAGAAATGCTACCCATCCCAGCAGGTAGCTTCTTGATGGGTTCGCCCGACAATGAGTCTGGTAGGGAGGTTGACGAAGGACCCCAGCATCAGGTAAATGTACCAGCGTTCTGGATGGGAAAATTTCCAGTAACTCAGCAGCAGTGGCAAGACGTTGCTGGTTACCAGCAAGTTGACACCAGCCTTAACTCCACGCCATCTCACTTTGAAGGCGATAATAAACTACCCGTTGAGCAGGTATCATGGCATGATTGTCGAGAATTTTGTGCGCGACTCAATGTAAAATTTAAGAGTCAACTCCAAAATCGAAAATTCCGTTTGCCCAGTGAGGCGGAATGGGAATATGCCTGTCGAGCAGCTACGACAACTAGATATTACTATGGCGACGATGAGTCACAACTGGGACAGTATGCTTGGTACTTTGGTAATTCTGATAGCCAAACTCATCCAGTAGGACAAAAAATCCCGAATAACTGGAAATTGTATGATATGATGGGTAATGTATGGGAATGGTGTGAAGATACCTGGCATGTCAACTATGATGATGCCCCAATAGACGGTAGTGCCTGGACTGATAATAATAATGATAATCGGCTGCTGCGCGGTGGCTCTTGGTCCTACGCTTCGAGGTCCTGCCGCTGTGCCAATCGCAACGACTCCTCGCCGGACCTCAGGTCCGACTACTTCGGTTTCCGGGTAGTTTGTTCCTAGGCGTGGACTCTTCTTTGTCCTTTCGCCCTTTTGCCCTCTACCCTTTTATTTATTTTATCTTACCCTTTTCCGCCTGCGGCGGATTTTTTTATGGAAATGAGTGATTTACCAATTATCCAAAGAACCTACGACCTGATCAAGTGGTATGTTCCCATTTTAAACCGGTTGCCAAGAGACCATAAGTTTATCCTAGGAGATAGAATCATTTCAGGACTCTATGATTTACTCGACAATCTAATAATAGCACGGTATGCCCAGGAAAAACTGACAATTTTAAAAAATCTTAAAGTAATGGGGAATCGGGAATCGGGAATCGGGAATCGGGAATCGGGAATCGGGAATCGATATCTTGTAGGGTGGGCAAATGGACATGATTGCTGAGGAAATTGCCAAACTCTGATTATTTGCCCACCTAGCCTAGGGAATGGTATTTTTCTATGGGATGCTTGTTGTATCAGGGATCCGTTGACTGCTGGAGCACCTTTGTAACTTGTTCAACCTCTAATTCTAAAGCTTGGGCAACTTGTTCTACGGTTAACCCCAAAGCTAACAACCGAGGTATAGACTTTAATTTGCCTTGAATTTCACCTTCAAGCCTACCTTCGGCTAAAGCCTCCTGATAAACTTTGGTTTGCCGTAAATCACTTAAGCTAAACATCCCTTCTATCTCCCTACGACTGAGTAGTGGTAACTTATACACCAGTATGGTCTCTATTAATTGTAGAAGTTCTCGCTTTTGTCTTTCATTGTCTATCTCCTCAGTGGTTCGTTGAATCAAGTCTTGAGCAAGTGCGATGGCAGAATCTTCCTCGGTTACAATTAGCTGTACTGTAGCTATACCCACCGATGGTGCAGGGGTCTCGGCTAATTCATCGAGATAAATCCGAGATACCCTTGGAGAATCGAGTAATTCAAGATATTGTTGAGTTGCTCCTTTATCCACATTGCGGCTCGGGTAAATCACCACACCACGCCAATCATTGCTGATTTCGTTTTTGTTTAAGTAAAGAAAAATTTCGCTAAAGAAGCGGGAGTAAAATTGAGAGTCTCTCTGAAATTGGACTTCTACAAAATAAATCGGTGATTGGGCTGTGGTATTTGTCGGCAGGAATACTCCATCAATTCTAAAAGCTAGTTGTTTAACTTCCACAGAGGCGAATTGATAAGCTTGTGCTTCA
>NZ_JAAHGN010000050.1:0-16105 GCF_010672485.1 Moorena sp. SIO2C4
CCTAAATCCCCCAATTTTGGGGGACTTTTAGAAGCAAATTGACTCTTGTTCCCCCCAAAGTTGGGGGGCTAGGGGGGCAAAATTCAGTATCAAAAAACTTGGGATATATCCTCTAAAGAGGGTTTCAGGAGAACGGTAGTGATAAGCATGTAGTGATTTGGCTAGGGTCTGGTCAAAGTAACGGAAGCTAAAATCACTACTTGTATACCACTACCTCCTATGAGAGCAAAACCTTAAGCATATGCTGATAGCTGATAGCTAATAGCTGATAGCTTACACAAAAGCTAATTCGTGATATAATCCTGTAGAGCTTTAACTCCCAGTGGTTGCGACTGTAGTGAACGAATTGCGGCTGCTGTGGCTTTAGCACTAGCAATTGTAGTCACAATCGGAATCTTATAGCCTAATGCTGTTCGACGAATTAACAGCCCATCGGCATAGGCATCTTCTCCAGAAGGGGTATTAATAATTAGCTGAATCTTTTGATTCTTAATCCAATCCAAGACATGGGGACGTCCTTCATGGAGTTTTAACACCAACTCTACATCCAGTCCATGCTCTTGCAGCACCTTGCGAGTCCCATCGGTTGCCACCAGCTCGAATCCCAACTCGATAAAGTCTTTCGCCACTGGTACTACATTTTGCTTGTCTCGGTGATTGGTAGAAACGAATACTGTGCCAGACAGGGGTAAACGCTGACCAGCTGCTAATTCTGCTTTGGCAAATGCCTTGCCAAAATCTGTGTCAATCCCCATTACTTCCCCAGTAGAACGCATTTCTGGTCCGAGGAGGGTGTCTGTACCAGGAAATTTCTCAAAGGGCAATACCGCTTCTTTGACTGCAATGTGCTTAGGGCTAGCTTCTTCAGTTAACCCAAGGGATTCCAAGGTCTCACGGGACATAACCCGAGATGCTAACCCCGCCAGGGGTACCCCTGTTGCCTTGGAAACATAGGGAATTGTTCGGGATGCTCTGGGATTGGCTTCGAGAATGTAAACGGTTTCCCCCTGCACCGCAAATTGAATATTCATCAACCCCACCACCTTCAAAGCTTTGGCCAGCTGGTAAGTCCAAGTGCGCATAGTTTCCAAAGCAACGGGTGTTAGAGAGGTGTGGGGTAAAGAACAAGCGGAGTCCCCGGAGTGAATCCCTGCCTGTTCGATGTGTTCCATGATGCCACCAATCACTACCCGACCAGTATGATCTGCGATCGCATCCACATCTACCTCTACTGCATTCTCTAAAAACTTATCAATCAGAATTGGATGCTCTGGTTCCACCTGCACCGCAAACTTCATGTAGCGTTTCAAATCCTCATCGGAATAGACAATTTCCATAGCCCGTCCCCCCAACACATAAGACGGACGCACCACCACTGGATAACTAATCCGCTTGGCCACCTCTAGTGCTTCCCCATAACTGCGAGCAATTCCATTGGGTGGCTGCTTAATATCTAACTTCCGCAAAATCTTCTCAAACCGCTCCCGATCCTCAGCTACGTCGATTGAGTCGGGAGAGGTTCCCCAAATTTGGGTTACCAGTTGTTGGTTGCCAACCTTCAACCTGCTAACCTTCAAGGCTTCTTGCAACGGCACTGCTAACTTAAGCGGTGTCTGTCCCCCAAATTGAACAATAATCCCTTCCGGATTTTCTGCCTCAATAATATTGAGTACATCCTCTTTGGTCAGGGGCTCAAAATATAAGCGATCGCTTGTATCATAATCTGTAGAAACTGTCTCTGGGTTGGAGTTTACCATGATTGTCTCAAACCCCTGCTTACTCAGAGCATAAGATGCATGACAACAGCAATAGTCAAACTCAATTCCCTGACCAATCCGGTTTGGTCCCCCACCTAAAATCATCACCTTCCGCTGATCCGAAGGTATTACTTCCGACTCTTCTTCATAAGTGGAGTAATAATAAGGTGTAAATGCCTCAAACTCTGCTGCACAGGTATCTACTAGCTTATATGCTGGTACTACTCCTAGATGCTTACGGTATTCACGCACCTCATCTTCCGAGGTCTTGGTAGCAAAAGCAATTTGGTGATCGCTAAATCCCTGACGTTTGACTGCCCATAACTGCTCTTTGTTCAAGGTTTCCAATGGGGTACGTTTGAGGAATTTTGAGGTTTCCAGCAATTCCGCCAATTTATCCAAAAACCAGGGGTCAATTCCTGTGAGTTCCTGTACTTCTTCTAGGGTCATCCCTAGCATCAAACCATGACCCACCGTGAAGATACGTTCTGGATTCGGGGTTCGTAAACCATAGCGCACTTGTTCGAGAGATGGCAGCTTTTCTTTGCGATCGCATCCCCACCCAAACCGTCCAGTTTCCAGGGAGCGCAAGGCTTTCTGAAACGATTCGAGAAATGTCCGTCCAATCGCCATGGCTTCTCCCACTGACTTCATCTGAGTCGTAAGGATTGCTTGACTACCGGGAAACTTCTCAAAGGCAAACCGGGGTACCTTAGTTACCACATAGTCAATAGTTGGTTCAAAGGAAGCAGGAGTTTGTTTAGTAATATCGTTGGGAATTTCATTGAGGGTATATCCCACGGCTAATTTAGCAGCAAACTTAGCAATCGGGAACCCTGTTGCTTTCGAGGCTAGGGCAGAACTGCGGGAAACCCGAGGATTCATCTCAATTACAATGACCTGGCCATTGATGGGATTCACAGCAAACTGAATATTTGACCCCCCGGTTTCAACCCCAATCTCCCGAATAATTTTAATCGAGTAATCCCGTAACCGTTGGTATTCCTTATCCGTCAGGGTTTGAGCGGGAGCAACAGTAATCGAATCCCCAGTATGAATCCCCATCGGGTCAACATTTTCAATCGAGCAGATAATTACTACATTATCTGCCAAATCTCGCATCACCTCTAACTCATACTCCTTCCAGCCCAACAAAGACTGTTCCACCAGGATTTGAGACACTGGCGAAGCATCCAAACCCCCCTGAGCCATTGTTTCGTATTCTTCTTTGTTATAGGCAATGCCACCACCACTACCCCCCAGGGTAAAAGCCGGGCGAATAATCAGCGGGTAAGAGCCGATTTTTTGTGCGATCGCTTTAGCCTCTTTGAGATTATTCGCAATTCCCGAAGGACAGACCCCTACCCCAATCCTTTCCATTGCTTCCTTGAACAACAGGCGGTCTTCAGCCTTTTCTATCGCCTCTAGCTTTGCCCCAATTAGCTCCACTCCATGCTTTTCCAAAACCCCATTCTTCGCTAGGTCAACCGCAATATTCAGAGCCGTCTGACCCCCCATGGTTGGCAGTAAAGCACATGGTTGTTCTTTTTCGATCACCTTCTCGACGATTTCTGGGGTTAGGGGCTCGATGTAGGTACGGTCAGCCGTTTCTGGGTCAGTCATGATACTAGCTGGATTAGAGTTTACCAGTACCACTTCATAGCCTTCTTCCCGGAGTGCCTTACAAGCCTGAGTCCCGGAATAGTCAAACTCACAGGCTTGTCCAATCACAATCGGACCAGAACCGAGGAGCAAGATTTTGTGAATATCGTCGCGGCGGGGCATAGTGGTTGCTCTGTGGTGAGATGAACGTTATTAGATCCTGACTATTATATGCTTGCTTGCCAAATTATTCCCTAGTTATTTATCCAGCTTTTACAAAGCATCTAGCTTTTTATCCAGCTTTTACCCAACAAACCTGATTTGTTGACAGTTGACGGTTTACAGTCAACGGTTGAGTTAACCATTTTGATTAAAGCTGTCAAACTAGAGGTAGCGATTTTGCCTGTGAGTGCTATGACCGTTGCCAAGAATTCAGAAGCCACTGCGGAAGTCAATGTAATGGCTGAGTCAGAAAGTATTATCATTCCACCATGTGATTTATGGAGTGATGAACCGCCCTTGGAAAGCGATCGCCATCGAGATCAAATTGAGCTGTTACTTGCTTGCCTGAAGTGGTGGTGGCGAGAACGAAGCGACTTCTATGCTACTGGGAATCTCACTATCTATTTCAGTCCTGAACATATTACCACCAGAGACTTTAGAGGACCCGACTTTTTTGTGGTACTCGGTACGGAAAATCGACCCCGCAAAAGTTGGGTATTATGGGCAGAACAAGGAAAATATCCCAATGTGATTATTGAACTGCTCTCTAACAGTACAGCTAAAGTTGACAAGGGATTAAAGAAAATCCTCTACCAAGATACTTTCAGAACACCAGAATATTTCTGGTTTCACCCCGATACCCTCGATTTCCAGGGATTTCGCCTGATGGGAGGCCAGTATCAACCCCTCGACCCTAATACTCAGGGGTGGCTGTGGAGTCAGCAGTTGGAATTATTTTTAGGTGTGCATAATTCCCAACTACGGTTTTTCAGTGAAGATCAGCAATTGGTACCAACACCAGACGAGAGAGCTCAAGCTGCTCAACAACAAGCTCAAGTTGAACGGCAACAAAGAGAATTGGCAGAAAAGCGGGTAGAGGAATTGCTAGCTAGACTCAAAGAGTTAGGTGATGAGTCAGATGCTTGATTCTCGCCATTGCTCCAACGGGCATTGGTCAACTAACTAGAAAACTAGGTAAATCCATGATCAGCTGATCGAGTGATTAGGGGGTTAATTGCTAATTTTCAATTTTTAATTGATACTTTTTCATTGAAATTAAGGCGAGAAGCGCTATAATTATCCAATAAAGCATTGGGGAAAGACAATCATGCCTCCTTCTCCTTTTCCAGGAATGGATCCCTATTTAGAGCATCCCAGCGCTTGGCCGAATGTTCATCATCGACTAATTACTGCAATTGCCGACTTTTTGGCTCCCCAACTGCTTCCCAAATATCAAGTTCTGATTGAAGAGCGAATCTATCAAACTATAGGAACAGATTCAGTCCTAGTTGGCATTCCCGATGCAGCAGTAAAACTAACTCAGACAACAGCCAATCCCACACAAACCAATCCCACACAAACCAATGTTGCTGTTGCCTCAGCGCCAAGTCAGCCAACAAAAGTTATTTTACCAATTCCTGAAAAAGTTAGGCAGCGATGCAGCGCGGTCTTGGGGGTTTCCCCCATGAGCGACTGCATCAAGACAAGGACATTTAGAGATACGGGAGATCGCCACAAGTAACCTGGTGACAGCGCTTGAAGTTCTTTCCCCGACCAATAAACGCTCAGGAGAAGGACGCAATCAGTATGAAAGAAAGCGTCAAACTATATTAGGAAGTTCAACCCATTTAGTGGAAATTGATTTATTGCGGCAGTGGGAACCTATGCCTACCTTAAGTAATGGCATTCAGACCCATTATCGAGTTCTGGTCAGTCAAAATCATCGCCGCCCTCAAGCTGATTTATATGCCTTTAATTTGCCAGATTCGATTCCTACCTTTCCACTCCCTTTGCAACCAGAAGATACTGAACCCCTTGTCAATTTACAAGAGTTATTTGATGGAGTTTATGACCGCTCAGGGTATAGCTTTGTTATTGATTATACTCGCGAACCAGTACCGGTGTTGTCAGAAGCCGATGCAGCTTGGGCTGATGGGTTGTTACGGCAAAAGGGACTGAGGTGATTGTTGATTATCAGCTGATTAATCCTCAAGCCAATTTTCATATAAGCGATCGGTAAGCATATGCGCTACGCGCACGCTACTTGAGGTGCCCTCAGCGGTCAGCCGTCAGCTTATTTTATAGCGGTTTTCCATTGAGTTAGGTACAGATTCATGGGTTTTAGGGAACAGCGGATCACAGGAACAGGCAACAGAGAAGACGGAAGACGGAAGTTGGAAGTGGGGAAAAATCCTGTTCACCTTATAGTTATGAAAAACGCTGTATTCAAAAGCAGCGATTGCACTACGCGCACCCTGCGCGAACAGTACCTTGGCCACAGGCCTTTGGCACCTCAAGTAGCGTGCGCGTAGCGCTAATCGCTGTTCGCTGATAGCTGATAGCTGATAGCTGATAGCTGATAGCTGATAGCTGATAGCTGAATGCTTACGTGATAAGTATAGTTTTTTATAGTTTCTATTCAACAATTATCAAGGATCCACCCAGCGACCATCAGCTTTAATTAAATTAATCAATTCCTGTACTCCTTTATCTTCAGGTACCCTTTTAATTTCCTCCTTACCGCGATACAGAGAAATATAGCCTGCTTGCTTACCCACATAACCATAGTCAGCATCAGCCATTTCCCCAGGGCCATTAACAATACACCCCATCACAGCAATATCTAAGCCAGTGAGGTGTTTAGTAGCTTCCCGCACCTTATGCAGAACTTCCTCTAAATTAAATAAAGTACGACCACAGGACGGACAAGCCACATACTCCACCATAGTTTTCCGCAATCCCAGAGCTTGCAGAATACTGTAGCAAACAGGAATCTCTTTTTCTGGGGCTTCCGTAAGAGAGACACGAATCGTATCACCAATCCCCTCAGCTAGCAGAGTAGCAATACCAGCAGTAGACTTAATCCGTCCATATTCCCCATCCCCGGCTTCAGTAACACCTAAATGCAACGGGTAATCCATCCCCAACTGATTCATTCGCCGTACCATTAAGCGATAGGCGGCTAGCATCACAGGTACCCGTGAAGCCTTGAGGGAGATCACCAAATTGCGGAAATCGAGGGATTCACAGATACGAATAAATTCCAGAGCAGATTCCACCATCCCTTCTGGGGTATCACCGTAGGTAAACAGCATCCGTTCCGCTAGGGAACCGTGATTGACTCCGATGCGCATAGCTTTCCCTTGGTCACGGAGGGAAATGACTAGGGGTTCTAGGGTTTCCCGAATTTTTTCCCCAATTTCCTCAAATTCAGCTTCAGTGTATTCACTGCGATTGGCTTTGGGCTTTTCAAATACATACAATCCTGGATTAATCCGCACCTTATCCACATGCTTGGCAACTTCCAGAGCAATTTTCATGCCATTGTGATGGACATCAGCTACTAGAGGCACCGATTGATAGGTCGCTGCTAGTTTCTCTTTGATTTCGGCTAGGGCTTTAGCATGTGCCATACTCGGAACAGTGACACGGACAATCTCGCAACCAATCTCGTGCAAGCGGCGAATAGCAGCAACGGAACCATTGATATCTAAGGTATCTTCATTAATCATCGATTGCACCACCACCGGGTATCCCCCGCCAATAGTGACATTAGCCACTCTGACAGGGCGGGTTTGACGGCGGTGGATAGTAGTATCGAAAGCTGGTAATGTAGCAGCCCTTTGAGGTGTGCTTAGAGTTTGCATAACCTGTTAGTTGCTTTGGCTTAGCGAAAATAGTAGGTTTTTGTATTTATTCTCTTAGGTTCCCATAGAATCAGGCGCTTTTGGCTTAGGGGTGAGAGTTTTCTACTCAGGAAAGTCGGTAATCACCCATTCATTTAGGGGGTTGAGATAGTTTCTTGAGCCGTGCTTCCTCACGGTGCGCGTTCACGCTTAGCTTTGAAAAAGCGCGGGGTCGCACCGCTGCCAACTCTAACATTTTGTCCAATGAAGTACCGTTAATGAACTGGGATGCCTCAGCAAGGTATTGTTTATTGGGGCATTTGTTACCTAAGATAGAACCGTTGATGCAGTCTTGGGCACAATTTACATTAACTTCCACAGTACTCTCAGAGATGGTTATAGCTAGTAATGACCACCCGGGCAAATTACATTCCTCATTGGCTAAAGTCATTGCTCTCAATTTTACGTTTTTCAGGAGTCGCTTGTTTGTCTCAACTTGCTGTTCAAATTCAATTCTCTATATAATCAACTAAAGCTTTTTAATGAAATCAATTCAAATGCTAAAAGAGGTTATTGGAGTTTTCACTATGCGTCTTATTTATTAGTTCCTCAATATCTTGAGCATAAAAATCCCATAGAACAGCGAAAAATTGCTATAGATATAGCCAATCAATTAAAATACCAATTTACATTTGATATAGCTAGGTATACAGTTCACTATAATTCCCCTATCTTAAAACATGAAGACACTTATAATCCGACAAATATAGGAAACGAAGTTATTGATATTTTTTTAAAAAATTAATCTAAACAGCTATGGTGTAATTACAATTACCAAGCCCGTATTTTTGTCAAGCAAATTAAAAATTTAAATTATAGAGACTTTAAGCAAAGTCTGAAAAAATATTTATTAATTTACGTACATAATCATAAATCCTTAGCCATAGTAAATAGTAAAATTTATCAAAAAATCGATCAACTCTACATTGACTATAACCAATCAACTATAACCCTCGACTTAATTCTGCGCACCTTCAGAAGATTAGTGGAGCTTTTTACGACTGAAGATAGTCAGGAACCATCTCCTCTATTTATTTTACTAACAACTCAATAATACGCGCTCACTATTGTTAGTATTTTGCTCAAAATTGTTTTAATTTGTAAGTACGTCAAAGCACATCTAGACGTTTGTATTGCTCAAATAATTTGCTATTACGAAAACTCTCCAGAGCAATAGTGTTAGTGGTTGATAAATTTTTGGGAATTTTTCAATATTGTTCTAGGGATTTACACTCAAAATATTGAATATAATCTAATTAAAATCGGATAAGATGATCAGCCAGATAATCCGAGGGTTATTTCTTCGGATAGCTATAGAGTATTTCCACAATTAAAAGGGTCTGACCTGCGTGGTACTAATCTTAGTGGTGCCGATTTACGTAATACGAAATTAAGGGCTGCTGACCTGCGTGGTGCTAATCTTAGTGGTGCCAATTTAAGTCAGGCTGACTTAAGCCTTGCTAAACTCAGTGGGGCTAACTTAAGCGCTGCTAATCTTAGTGGTGTCAAGTTAATCACAGCTGACCTGAATAGTGCTGATTTGAGTAGTACCAACCTAAGGGGTGCTGATTTACGTCGTACTAATTTACAGCAAGCAAATCTCAGCAATGCCAGTTTGAACGAGACTAATCTGGTTCATGCTGACTTACAACATGCTGATTTGAGCGATGCCAACCTTAGTGGTGCTAGTTTGCAAAATGCCAAACTCAGTGGGGTCAACCTTAGTGGTGCTAACCTTAATCGAGGTGACTTACGCCATACTAAGCTCAATCATGCCAACCTCAGGGGTGCCAAATTGACGCAAGCTAACCTGAATAACCCTAAGCTGTGTCAAGCCAACCTCTGTCAAGCCAAGCTAAACCATAGCAATCTCAATCACGTAAACTTAGATAGTGCTAACCTTACTCAGGCTCACCTGCGTGGTGCTTCTCTGAATTATGCCAGCTTAAGGAAGACTAACCTTAGCTATGCTCAATTAAGTCATGCTCAGTTGAGTTATGGAGACCTCAGTGGTAGTGAACTCAGTTATGCTCAACTGCGTCACGTCGATCTGACTAATGCTGACTTGAGTCAGACAAATTTGATGGGTACTAACCTATTTGGTAGTAATCTTCAGAAAGCCAATGTCCAAGGTGCTAAATTTTGGTACAACGCAGTTTTGCCTGATAAAATTCAACCTGAGCTAGAACAGCGAGGAGCTATATTTATTGTTAATGGTTAATTGTTATTTAATTTTTAATGGTTAATTGACGAACAACTAAGAATGATCAAGTTTTCTAAGCAGTCAGCTATCATTCTTAAGCAGTCAGCTGAATGTTTAGGAATGATAAGTATTCAATCGGACACAATGCTACAGTGAAAGTGTCTGATATTAATGAACCTGCTTTTGCGTTGTTGCTGCCATGAGTAATTCTGCTTCCGTAAACACCAGTAACTTTTGGGACTTTGATTTTACAGCCCCTCAACCGACACAGGATACAGATTTGCTTAGGCAGCTGAATTTCGTTCCAGGGTTAAAAGACATTCTCATGGTGCGTCAGGTTCATGCTCTAGAACACGCTACTGTCTGGGTTCTAAGTCAGCGCTATGGTGCTAGTGGTGCTGGTGCAACCCCTAGCACTCCTCCATCAGATAATAATGCGATAGGAGGACTATCAACTGACCAAGGATTTTATCTCTATGGTCAGGTAAATTTGGCTGAGTTGAGACGAGCAGTACCCACTGCCCTAGAGCGACTGACTAGGGGAGAATGGAATATGGCTATCCACCCCCGCTGCGGCACGAATCTCTCAGTAGCAGTGTTTTTAGGTGCTGGACTAGGGTTGGCAGTTCATCTGTTACTGCCGCGAGGACCGATTGAACAACTGTTGGGTCTTGGCTTTGCAGGGGTGGCTGCTACTCAACTAACACCTGATTTGGGGAACTTAGCGCAACGATACTTAACTACTGCCATTCCTTTTAACCTGGCGATTGTAGACATTAGGGAAACATCTGATATCTGGGGACGTCCAGCCCATTTTGTCCAGATGCGATGGATTGACTAAGCTTCAATTGTGATTTGTCTTTGGTTAGATGAGTCCAAGAGAACCGACCGACTTATACCAATTCTTAAAATTAAGACTACAAATGGAGATGGAGATGGGGAGATGAGGAGATTTTGATTAATGGTGATTATCCGAACATGAAATAAGATGCAAGCTTTAGATGCAAGCTTGGCCAGAAAAAAAATCCCAAATTCAGACGTTATATGTAACATATATAACGTCTGAACTTTCTTGATTTATCCTGGCTAGGAGAACATTAACTGTTTCGAGAAAGGGAAGCTTTTCCAGTAGCACGTAAGCTGACTGCTGATAGCTGTTCGCGCAGCGTGCGCGTAGCGCATAAGCTTACGGTTATTAAACTCTAGCGCCACAGTTGTGAAAAGACTGAGCTCAGTTTTTGAGTCAATCCCAAGCTCTGGGATTGACTAGCTTCTTGAACCCCCGGTTCATCCTCTGGTGAATTGCCAGGGGAAATATAGCCTGCAGGAACCACCAGCAACGTAATCCCGTGTCGGCCCACCACAGTCACTTGCTCATCAGGCACAAGGGTAACTTGGGAATCATGATCACATAACCGGGCGGGCCAGTATGTGGCTTTAAATTTGACTCGCCCAGGCTTGGTCGGGGTAATGGTACGTTCTACCTTGCCGACGCCTGGTTGTGGAAATAGGATGGAATCAGGAGCCTGTACATTAATCATGTGTGTTCACCTCGTTTGACTGATTATGTTATTCTGTTCAGCCTGCTTGGTACAAAACGTTTTAACCAGGTAAAATCTGGCAACGTAGGCTGAATGTGAAATTTTTTTGCCTTAAGTGGCGATTAACCCGTGCCATAGATAGGGTTTCAGTCAACAGAGCATCGGTATTCTCCAGTGATATAGGTATTTTTAGCTTCAACAGAAAATTCCGATCTTCCTGAAAACTAGCCTTAAATTCGGCAACGGAAACGTTTATTGGTTAAAGATTAGATACACTTCCCGGCATTCAACGAATGACACAAGGAACCATTCTTCCTAAGGAGAGTAAACACTTCAGGATTAGGTAAGTTAGAGAATTAGAAACATTTTGTTAAAATCCACATCCTTTAAAAGTTTGGTAAGTGCACTACTGTATCAAGGTACTGTCCTTAAAACCCTGGAATAGGACAAATGCGTTCACTGATACACCCTGAAACGATTGAATAACGCTTTCAACCTAAACATGACCTAGAGTGATTATTTAAGGCTCAACCTAGATACAAGACCGCAGACGCAACTGACAAGCTGTAGATACATTTAAGACTCAGTAGATGCACTATGTATTCTTATTCTACGTGTGTATCGAAGAATCTGCCACCCTAGAGTAAAAGATTTTCAGACTACAACAGACAATTGTTACTATAGGCAACTTCCTCCAGGAATAATACCAGATTTTCTTGAAAAATGTCACTTATCTGTTGGAGGCGGGAAACAAGCTGAAAAATTTCCAATCCCCAAGTTTACTATAAGTTTACATCTTTTACAGAAAATTGGTATAACAATACACAATTCATCATTTTCCCCTGACATCAAAACTATTAAATTATGCCAACTGTTAGTTTAATTCATGCTGATTCCTATAATCCACAACTCTTACGAGCTTCCTTGGAAAGGCTGCTAGAACCTTTGGGAGGGATGAGTGCTTTTGTTAAGAAAGGTAATTCGGTTCTGCTTAAACCTAATTTACTTACTGCTGGTCGTCCTGGTAAAGAATGTATCACTCGCCCTGAAATTGTTTACTGCGTGGCTCAACTAGTCAAAGAAGCTGGGGGTAAACCCTTTTTCGGAGATAGCCCAGCCTTTGGGAGTGCTAGGGGTGTGGCTAAGGCGAATGGCTATCTGCCAATGATGACAGAACTTGATATCCCTATGGTGGAATTCCACGGCAAGGGTTATGAAACTGCTAGCGAAACCTTTAATCATCTGCGTTTGTCTAAAGAGGCCATGAATGCCGATGTGGTGATTAACCTACCGAAGGTAAAATCCCACATGCAGTTGACCTTGACCATGGGGGTCAAGAATTTATTCGGCTGTGTTCCGGGAAAAATGAAAGCCTGGTGGCATATGGAAGCGGGTAAGGATGAGACGCGCTTTGGGGAAATGCTGGTGGAAACAGCACGGGCGATTAATCCGGAGTTGACTATCATTGATGGCATTATTGGTCAGGAAGGGAATGGTCCGATTGGTGGTGAACCGAGACATTTGGGGATCTTAGGAGCATCAGAGGATGTCTTTGCTCTCGATCGCTCAATAGTGGAAATTCTCAATGTTGAGCCAGCCCTGGTTCCTACCCTGGCAGCTCAAAAACGGCTGGGGTTGTTGCCAGACTTAGCAGAGATTGACTTTCCTTACCATCGACCTCTAGAAATCCAAGTGAGGGATTGGAAACTACCTGATACTATGAAACCGATTGATTTTGGTATGCCTCGAGTAATTAGGTCTACCTTTAAGCATTTATATATCCGGCTTATCAAAGAGCCAATTAATGCTTATGGTAAAAGCTAGACAATCAGGGGTATTTGGTAAAATTTGCTACAACAGGATCCTAGATTAACCAAGTAACCTAGAGTTACCCTCCGATTGCTTAACCATGCCGCCCTATTATTGCTAGCGGCGGTTTTTTATTGATTAGTAATTAGTCATGGGTGAATACCAGAAAACTTGTTACTGGCCACAAAGCACTAATTACTAATCACTAATCACTAATCACTAATCACTAAGCTGGTCATGGGTGAATACCAGAAAACTTGTTACTGGCCACAAAGGACTAATTACTAATCACTAAGCTGGTGATTGGTGAATACCAGAAGACATAGTCCGACTTTGTATAATTAATTACTCTCTAGCTCCACTATTGGTCAAGTCCAGCAAACAGTGATAGAGTTCTTCGTTACTTTTAAGAGACCGAAGGTGACATTGAAAAAGTCAAACAGCCTGATGGGTCTAGGTTTGAGGAAGTAGCGATTAGCCCGAAGGGCTACGCTACGCGATCGCAGCCATCTATACATTGAGCACTCAGCTAATGCCCTAGGCGCACGCTACGCGAACAGTCATCAGCACTCAGCCTCTACAGCTAATACCGGACAAGCTGAAGCCTGTGGGTCAAACGCTTCAGCAGTCAGGAGTCAGGAGTCGGGAGTCTACTTAACCTACACGCAAACTACTATAACTACAGGGTGGTGGATGATTTGGTGTTACCCAAAGGATTTACCTAGGACGTGATAGCCCCTTGGGAAGATCCAGTGAGCGATTCCCGATTTGGTTACAATAATGACTATCTCTCGTTTATCTAAATTGGTGAGGACTCTGGCTACCTCACCTTTAATTGTGAATACATCAGTGCTTTCCCCTGAATGCAAAGTTATCAGAAGGTGTTAGGGCAATCCCTGCCTTTTGAGGAGGTAAAAGCAGCATTGAAGACAGCAGCAAAGAAGGGGATGAATGCTTTATAGTTGCCGGATAGTGACCCAATCAAAGGTAAAATTTGGCTTCTTTGTAAAGAAGCATTAACTGACCAGGGGATGGGGGTGATTTCCCTAGGTATCTAGGAGAGTTTCCGTCCGCCAAAACCAGAGCCTGCAAAATATGATCCCATTTGCGTTGAAGCAGCACCCATTAACATAGAAGTGTCAAAACTTGGTAAACTAACACCTTTGGAGAGCCATGTCAGAGCTTACACTCTCTAAAACTATAGAGTCAATGGCAGTGGCAGCGCCACCCACTCAGGCCGACCTTCCCTGTGACGATGATATACCAATGGAAACCGCACGGCACAAAGCCCAAATGGATCTGCTCATTTATACCCTATCGCCTTGGCTAGATAATAGGTCGGATGGCTATGTCGGTGGTAATATGTTTGTTTACTACAGCGTTGCCCAACTCAAAAATAAGGACTATAAAGGACCAGATTTCTTTGTTGCTCTAGATGTACCCAAGGGAGAGCGTCGAAGCTGGGTGATTTGGGAGGAGGAAAAGGCTCCTGACGTGATTATCGAACTTTTGTCGGCAAGCACTGCTGAGCGTGACAAAAACGAGAAAAAGCAGATTTATCAAAATCAGATGCGTGTGCCAGAGTATTTCTGGTTTGATCCTTTCAATCCAGATGATTGGGCTGGATTTCATCTCCAAAATAGAGTTTACCAACCGATAGAACCTAATCAGCAAAACCAACTGGTATCTGAAGCATTAGGTTTGAGCTTGGTGCGTTGGCATGGTGATTATAACGGCATCGAAGCAACTTGGTTACGCTGGGCAAATTTAGATGGGGAGTTACTGCCCACTTCTGAGGAAAAAGCTGAGCAAGAACAACAAAGAGCCGATCAAGAACAACAAAGAGCCGATCAAGAACAACAAAGAGCTGAACAAGAACAACAAAGAGCTGAACAAGAACGGCAAAGAGCTGATCAAGAACAACAAAGAGCCGATCAAGAACAACAAAGAGCCGATCAAGAACAACAAAGGGCTGATCAAGCGGAGTCTCAGTTGCAGCAGGTGGCGCAGAGCTTGTTAGAGCAAGGGATGACGGTGGAGCAGGTGGCCAATCGAACAGGTCTGTCTGAATCTCAGGTGGCAGAATTTGGTAACTAAAAGGAGGGTTTTTCTGGTTTTCTTTTCCCTTGGTGGGTGGGCGCACGCCCTGCCCCCCTACGGTGGTACTTTGATTGAGCTGAGGGTCTAATTATATCCCCTTCATGGGATTGGCCTACGGCCACGCTACGCGAACGCATGACTTGCTTTAGTAAAAATGTACCAAATAAGAGAAAATTAAGAGACAATCCGATCAGTGTTGGCAATCGAGATATGCGATGCTAAGTATTGAGCCGCTAAGCGAACGCATTAACACTGCTGTCTATTGTGTTGGAATCGATAACCAAGATCCAAATTAAAGCTGAGGGCTGATAGCACCTCAAGTAGCACCATCTGTAGCGCATTAGCTGACAGCTGAATGCTCACCATCGTGAGACAATAGACCATTAGTTAAGAAAATGACTTCAGTGACACCTCAACCTGCCAAACATAAAAAAGCGAGAGCCTTAAAACCAAGTAGCCGACGCCCTGCCAAGGAACTGTGTAGCGAGTGTGGACTTTGTGATACATACTATATCCATTATGTCAAGGAAGCTTGTGCATTCTTAAACCAGCAAATAGCTGACTTGGAAACAAAAGCCCATGGACGTAGTCGCAATCTAGATCATCCAGATGATTGGTACTTTGGTGTTAACCAGAAGATGCTCACGGCTAAGAAGATTAAGCCGATAGAAGGGGCGCAGTGGACAGGAATTGTCAGTACCATTGCTATGGAAATGCTCAAGCAGGGTAAAGTTGAAGGTGTAGTCTGTGTCCAAAACACTGAAGAAGACCGCTTTCAGCCGATGCCGATCATTGCTCGTACCCCAGAGGAGGTGTTAGCAGCACGGGTGAATAAGCCTACCTTGTCTCCTAACCTCTCTGTGTTAGAGCAAGTGGAACAATCAGGGATGAAGCGATTATTAGTAATTGGTGTTGGCTGCCAAATCCAAGCATTGCGATCAGTGCAAAACGAACTCGGTTTAGAAAAACTCTATGTTTTAGGTACGCCCTGTGTCGATAATGTCAACCGTGAGGGGTTGCAAAAATTTCTGGAAACCACCAGCCGTTCACCAGAAACGGTGGTACATTACGAGTTTATGCAGGATTTCCGGATTCACTTTAAACATGAGGATGGCTCGATTGAGAAAGTACCTTTCTTTGGCTTAAAGACTAATCAACTCAAAGATGTGTTTGCCTACTCTTGTA
>NZ_JAAHGN010000500.1:0-5352 GCF_010672485.1 Moorena sp. SIO2C4
TGCCTTGTTAGCCTTACTGGGTGTGGGCGAACCTGTAAGGAAAACTTTTTGGGAACTAAGGCAATCATTACACCAGGGTCCCCCGCCCCAGCCCACACCCGGTGACCCCCTCAGATGTATATCTGAGCTGACGGGGTTTTTTTGCTTGTAATTGACGACTTAACAGTATTATTGGCATAGTTACAAGGATCAGCAAACCCTTTGAGTGCTGTCTCTATTTTGACAACTTGTATAGGGTTTGCTTGAATCAAGCAAACACTCCTTAATACTGTGTTCATCAATGTAAAACTTGAAACTATCATCAACTAGATTAAGACTTGTGGTTATTCCGAAAAACCCTACTGCCCAATTCCTCTAACACTACCTAATTTGTTTATCACTAATTCTTATAGTTACTAGCTGTTATGACTCTCCAACTACGTGTCTATGTTCCACCCCATCCCCTAGTTAAGCACTGGCTAGGGGTTGCCCGTGATGCCTCGACACCACCTCCATTGTTCAAAAGCGCTATGACCGAGTTGGGACGCTGGTTGACCTATGAAGCAATGCGGGATTGGTTGCCGAATGAAGAACTAACAGTGCAAACTCCCCTAGCTCCGTGCAAGGTAACTATGGTGAATCCAGAAGTACCCATAGTAGTTGTGCCAATTTTGCGGGCTGGACTAGCGCTCTTAGATGGAGCCCAAACTTTGCTGCCCTTGGCATCGGTTTATCACCTTGGTCTGGTCAGAAATGAGGAAACCTTACAAGCCAATTTTTACCTGAACACCTTACCCAATCAGTTTGACCCAAATACACGAGTCCTAGTTCTCGACCCGATGCTGGCTACTGGTGGCACAATGATGTTGGCAATGTCAGAACTTAAAAAACGAGGCGCAACACCAGATTTAACACGGATTATTAGCGTGGTAGCAGCACCACCAGCCTTACAAAAGTTGGGGGCAGATTATCCTAGTTTGACCATCTACACTGGCATGATTGATGAGGAAGTCAATGGTAAGGGATATATAGTACCAGGCTTGGGTGATGCAGGCGATCGCGCTTTTGGAACTTGACCGAAACCGCGACAAGCCCCTATTACCCTGACAGACTTAGACAGCAAATCCAATTGATAGTAGAGGTGTTGCCTGGAACACCTCTACCTAGACTTCCTGATCATGGTTCCAAGGTTCACATTCCCGGTTCGCTCACCAGACCGGGCTTTCAAAGCTTTGTCTAAAACGCTTCCGATACGATATTATGAATTAAGGGCTGGTAGCAAACCCCTTGTCTAATCAGCAAGATCCTCTCAAACTTGATGGGTTAATCTGGATAAAAGCTGCATTTTTCAAATCAAGGGCAACAGAGCAACATGAGTCAGCAAGATGGTTTTGCAAGTGGATTCCTGACTGGAGCAGTAGTCGGGGGATTGATAGGTGGATTAATCGGCGCTTTGGTTACTGCTGGTAAAAGTAATCAAAAGGATGAGGAAGATCGGTCTATGTTAAATTCTGAGCGCTCAGACCCTAAGGCAATTAGGGCTAGAAAGCGCGAACTAAAGGCAGAAGCAAGCATTGAAGCGGCACGTCAGAGTTTGGAAGACAAAATTGCCCAGCTCAATTCAGCCATTGACGATGTACGTCAACAAGTCAGCACAGTGAAAGGTACAGCTGAGGCAAATACACATGAACGGGTGCTTGAGCCATGAAATAATTCTGTTTTAGGCATTTTAAAGCTGTACTGCATTGGTCTTCAGGCACAGGGTGATCTAAATCCGTTAAACTTAACATCAAGGCATAACACTCATACAAACTTACTAAGAAAGCTTATAAATCTATGGCTACAGAACTGCTCACCAGCACTCTCCAGAGCTTTATCCAAATCTATCTAGTTCTATTAATTGTCCGAATTCTGTTAACTTGGTTTCAAACAATGGATTGGGCGAATCAGGTCGCTTCTGTCTTAAGTCCAATTACTGACCCTTACCTGAATATTTTCCGTTCCTTCATTCCACCCCTTGGAGGTATAGATTTTTCCCCCATAGTGGCGATTTTTCTTCTACAAATTGTAGCTGGGCTGTTTTAGCATAGCCGTGATCAACAGCTGTAATCAGAATAGTAAGTTCTAATCCTTGTTCACAGTATCAAATTAGCGTGCTCTAAATTTAGCTTATCTAGAATAGGTAAAGGATAAATGGGAAAACGATGCATAGGTGCGACCCGTGGCGAATTAAATTACGGGTCAGGCGCACCTAAGCCGTCTTGGTGAGGTGACCTTACCAAGATGGCGCTGCATCAAGACAGGGGCGACAGCACTTAATCCTGAACCAGTCAACGACCAATTCTGTTCCTAAAACCGGATGCCTTAAAACCCTTAAGGATCAGAGGCGTTTTTACATTAGCAGGAACCGTAACCTGGATTTCAAAATCACTGGTTCCTGGTTCCACTTCATCAATTAACCCCACGCGACCCCGATTTGGGAAGGTATTATTGCCATTGGCATCCAAGATACGACCAAAAACATCAGCATCAAACACCTTTCTGCCAGTGGGATTCTTGGCTTTACCCTTGATCAGATAGCAACTAGCCTGCCTAGCCGAACCCCCACCACTGATCACCCTGCCTTTCCCAATTTCTAAGGGACACTCCTGGGAAGACAAGTTGGAGAGTTTAATGCGGATCACAGCCAACGCAGGGGGAGCAAATGCCGAGCTGATCACCCAAATCAGACAAGCTACAGCAGTAGCAGTTAACCAATTTCGAAATCCCATAAAGCCAACAAAAAATCAACCTTATAGCTACTTTACATGTAAATTGGATAGGGTTTAGCTTGAAGCAGAGAAAATATTGTTAACTATAGGTAATACTGAATAGCTAACACTGAAGTGGATGGGTCAAAAGCTCAGTGTAAAATCAGTAACCATTACCAAGATTTGGGGGGAAGGTAGAACTTTTCTAGGGATAACCCTGACCAAACAATACGCGATCGCACTAGCAAAACTCCTAAGGTAATTATTCCCAAACTGACAGCTCTGAGATGGTTGTTTCCAGTCAAAGCTAACTGTCCCAGGTAGCTCGAACCAATCATCACGGCATGAATTGCAGCTAGGACTAAAGCAGGGATACTCAATAAATGAATCCGTCGCCAAAGCTTGCCCAAACCCTTCTGTAAGTGGTCAAAACTCGTGAGAGCCGCTGGGGTAATCAACACGAGGGCTAAAATTCCTGCTAACAGACCCCACTTATGCTGCGGTAGCATAAACCCCATAGCATCTAACTTCCAGTTCAAGGCATGGTCTAGCCTAAAAAATGTATGAGCGATCGCCAACACAAATGCCCCCACTCCTAAAGCCCGACGATAGCGTAACAGCCCAGCCCACAAACGACTAATCGGACGAGCAATCAAAGCTAACATCAGTAACAGCAGCGCCCCATGACCGGTGTAATCCACCATAGCATCGGTACGGAGAAGGGTTAAAATACCAATCGTGAGGGTAACCCAGCCTCCTAGGCGAAACAGCTGGCTGCGCTTGCTAACACTGAGTCTAGATGCAGATACACCCACTCCTAGCATCATGGGCATCGTTCCCAGTCCAAAGGCCAGCATCGTTGCTGCTCCCCACCAAAGATTACCCATTTCCGCTGCTTTAATCTGAGCAGCATACAGGAATCCACAAGGCATCAAACCCCAGACTCCTCCTAAAAGGGCTGGTGTCCACCACTGAGATTCCCCAGACAATTTAGTCATCGCGACCGTCAGCCGTTGATGCCCAATCCCTTTAGATAGGGGGTGTAATAGGGGCAGACGGGGAATCCAATCGGGTTTAAGCTGCACACAGCCAAACCAAATAAGCATTAAACCAGTCAGAATTGCCATGGCTTGGCGCAATCCACTGCCAATCCCAGCCAACTGACCACTAGCAATCAAGACCGAACCCATACCCCCAAGTGCAGCTCCGACAAGAGCATAACTAATTGTTCGTCCTAGGTTAAGGAGACTATGAAAACCCAGCTGATGGAGCCACTTTGGAGACTTTTCCTGCTGCTGAGATAGGGAAAACGCCACTGTCAGAGGTCCACACATTGCCACACAGTGACCAAAACTGCCCAGAAACCCTAGGGTCATGACCAGCAGCAAATCTAAAACCATTCCGTGCTTATGTTCCTTAGCTATAAGACTATGGTAAATATTATCATCAGCCATTCATCCTTATTGTGAACTTATAGCAATTTATAATCAAAAGATTCATGTGTGATCTTCGATATCCTCTGTATCTCCGGCATTTTCTGGTTAGGAGCTAAGAGCATCTTTGAAGAAATCTTAGCATTAAGAGTTAACCCCCATGACCATTCAACTGCGATCCCACATTTCCTCTACTGAAAACTCAGCACTCAGAACTGAGCAGTATTTTCCGATAATTTCTCACAACATTAAAACCTCTGCCGATGTCGGTGCTACCTTCCACATTGAACCCAATCACAATCCTCGCGCTAGAGAACCTGCTCTAGCATGGTTTGCCCTTACTCGCCAAGGGGGACAACTCATTCCCCTAGAGCAATGTGACTGTCAATTAGTGGTTTATTCTAAATCCTCATCAGACCAAGGGAATTCCCCTATCCTTGAGCCACAGCTCAAAGCTATATCAGCTGAAAAATACCTTGGTATTCCTGGAGCTGATCTAGTCTTTCCTAAAGCGGGAGTCTATGAGTTAGTCTTAAGCGGTACTCCTAAATCAGGAGCTAGTTTTAAGCCATTTGAGATCAAGTACGACGTTACAGTCACTCCTGGGAAAAAAACTGCGACTGTGCCAAGTCCTACCACTGAACCTGAATTTAACCAGCACTCAGAATCCTTTTCAGAATCCTTCGAGGATACTGCACCATCAGAGCCTCAATTATTACAGTGGTGGTTGCCCATAGGGATTTTTGCCTTACTCATCCTAGGTATAGGAAGTGTGTTGTTATGGAAAAAGGCAACCGGAAAAAAGTAAATATAACCCTACCTTCTACTAGGCAGTGGCGGGAAAACTACCACCGATAAAGTGAATATCACTAAAGGTTTCGATCCACAGACGAGCACCACAATCAAGAGGGTGATCCGGTTGATACACAATCCGACACGGACCAAGAATTTCGACCTGGTTGCCGTATAGATTGTTGCCGCTTCGTTTCACTGAAATCACTGGCTGACGCTCTTCGGGACGTTTAGTTTTGTTGCTACCAATGCGATTGCGATTGACATTGATCTTAGCTAGAGCCGGAGGACGACTTTTACGCCACTTGCCCTTTGGGCCACGGCTGCCCTTGATGATTTGCGGTAAATGATTGAACAGAGGAATAATCCAGAATTTGCCGCTTTTATAGGCACCCCGA
>NZ_JAAHGN010000501.1:0-5329 GCF_010672485.1 Moorena sp. SIO2C4
TAGGGCTTTTTCTACTAGTTGACGAATAACAAATGTAGTTTTCACAATTACTTACCCACAATTCCATATAACTTTATTGTCTTCTGAAATTACTAGCCACTATAGTGATCTTTATCTTATTGGGATGTGATCTAAATCACTGATGAGGTGGATTGGTACTCTCTGACATATATATTACATATATATTATATGCCTTTTGGACTTAACTCAGAAAGCTTAACCTCAACGGAAGAAGCTATGCCGTTTCAAGGGTTAGAGGTATTGAAGTTTAGGTGCGACCCGTTCGCGTAGCGTTGGCAAAGCCAATAGGTGCGACCCAAGGGCGATTTATTCGCCCTTGGAGGCGCGCACCAATAGGTGCGAATTTAATTCTTAATGGGTCAAGCGCACCTAAGGCAGTTATAAGGACATACTGCTTAGTACTACTTGCCTCTACACCCTAGTTAACGTTATACTTATCTAAGGCTAAACATTTGGCTCAAGCCTATAACAAAAAGTATTATATTTCTATGTCAGGGCAGCTCTATTTAGTTAACGTAACAAAAATTATTAAAATTTAATCCCTACTTATAGGCATCAACTGAGCCATGCTCTTAGCAACTTAGACCATCGGAAATGAAAAATAAATTACTTAACTTGAAAAAAAGTAATATATGATACATTTTGATGGTAAGTTTAATGAAGATTTCAAAAACCATTAGCAATCTGTAAAGATTCGGCAAAGTCTATCAGAAGTGGTATGGAATTAGCGAAATTCCATACTATCTTCAATATATTCTCTATAAAATTTTATTGGATTTGACCAAGTGAGGAGTCTACTCATGACACAGGCGACCCTGAGTGCAAAATTAAGAATTATTCAACCTTCCGGTCATATTAACGCTTCTAATGCAATTGAGTTTAAAAGTCAGTTGACAGAAGCTGTGGTGGCTGCTGAGGATTCGGCTTTGTTGGTTGATATGCATCAGTTAGAGTCTCTCGACAGTGCTGGCTTAATGGCCTTAATTCATGGTCTGAAGCTAGCAAGAAGTCTAGAGAGGCGCTTTGGTCTTTGCTCCGTAGCTCCTTCAATTCGAATTATGCTGGAGCTAACTAAATTAGATGGGGTGTTTGAGATTTTTGACAGCCATGAGGCTTTTGCTACAGCCCTCTAGGGGGTTGGAGTAGGTTGGGAAGCTAACTCAATGGCTCTGAGTGCAGCAAAATCATAGGAAATCTTGGGAAGATTAAGTGCTTACAGCGATGATGATGGGAGGAGATAGGGAAATACCAGTTAAGAAGTATGGTGGTTATTATCTCCCTCACTTCATCCACCTTCACCCCCTTATCTCTAGCCTGAGTACTGATAAAATCAAAGGTGGATCAGGGTTAACTGCATTGAAAGCAGTAATAAAGTTTCTATGGCAATCACTGTAGAGGAAATATTAACACCAGACATCAACAGACCAGCCCGTTACTTAGGTAACGAGTTGGGAGCAGTCCATAAACCTTGGGAAGAAGCTGAGGTACGCTGGGTATTGACTTATCCAGAAATCTATGAAGTGGGGGCTTCTAACTTAGGCCATATCATCCTCTACAATATATTGAATTATCAACCTAGGCAATTATGCGATCGCGCCTATCTACCTGCCCCAGACTTGGCAGCTAAATTACGTTCCACTCAAACCCCTCTGTTTGCTGTCGAGAATCGGCGACCTCTGAAAGATTTTGATATTATTGGCTTTAGCCTTAGCTATGAATTAGGGGCAACCAACATCTTGGAAATGTTGGATTTGGGAGGAATTCCCCTGACCTGGAAAGACCGTGCTCAGTTTGATATATCGGAAATACCCCTAATTTTTGCAGGTGGACAAACGGCGACATCGAATCCTGAACCCTATGCTGATTTCTTAGATTTTGTTGATCTTGGCGATGGGGAAGAATTGTTGCCAGAGATTGGCTTAGTAATCGAAGAAGGCAAAGCAGCTGGCTTAAGTCGAGAAGCGTTACTCCTGGATTTGGCTCAGATACCAGGGGTGTATGTCCCCCAATTCTATGATATGACTGAGGATGGCTCAGTTAAACCCAACCGCCCTGATGTGCCGAAGCGGATTTTGCGGCGTGTGGCTACACCGATGCCTGCCTATGCTATTGGACTAGTACCCTATATCCAAACGGTTCATGACCGACTCAAGATCGAAGTGCGACGGGGCTGTACTCGGGGTTGTCGCTTCTGCCAACCTGGGATGCTGACTCGACCAGCGCGGGATGTGGAACCAGAAAAAGTGGTGGAAGCTATTGAACAAGGGATGCGTGCTACAGGGTATAACGAGTTTTCCCTTCTATCCCTGAGTTGTTCGGATTACCTGGCTCTACCAGCGGTGGGGATGGAAATCAAAAATCGTCTTAAGGATCAGAATATTTCCTTGTCCCTACCGAGTCAGCGGGTAGACCGCTTTGATGAGAATATTGCCAATATCCTAGGGGGCAATCGGCAGAGTGGCTTGACCTTTGCCCCAGAAGCAGGAACTCAGCGGATGCGGGATATTGTTAATAAGGGACTGACTAATGAAGAACTGCTCAGGGGAGTAAAGACGGCATTTGAGCAAGGCTGGGAGAAAGTCAAGCTCTATTTTATGATTGGTTTGCCCGGTGAAACGGATATGGATGTGTTGGGGATTGCGGAAACGGTGCGTTGGTTGCAGCAGGAGTGCCGTGCTAAAGGCAGAAAAACCATTAAGTTTAACATAACTGTTTCTAATTTTACCCCAAAACCTCACACCCCATTCCAGTGGCATTCCGTATCGACTTCGGAGTTTGAACGCAAGCAGGAATTACTCAAACAAGTATTTGGTCAGATCAGGGGGGTGAAGGTTAATTACACCGATGTTCGGATTTCGGCCATGGAAGATTTCGTGGGACGGGGTGACAGACGCTTAAGTGCGGTGGTGCGCCGTGCTTGGGAATTGGGGGCAGGGATGGACTCCTGGATGGAAAGCTTGGATCGGGCATTTGCTGCTTGGGAAAATGCGATCGCTTCATCAGGTCTGACCTGGAAATATCGCCAAGTAGAAAATGGCGAATGGAACGTGATGGCGGGTGTAGAAGAGTTGCAAGTTGGAAGGTTGTTCGCGAAGCGTGGCCAAAAGGCCAAGGTTGAAAGTTCAGAGCAACCAGCTAACCTACAACCAGCTAACCTACAACCAACTAACCGACAACCAACTAACCGACAACCAACTAACCTTCAACCAGCTAACCTTCAACCAACTAACCTTCAACCAACTAACCTTCAACCTTCTAACCTTCAACCTTCTAACCTTCAACCTTCTAACCTTCAACCTTCTAACCTTCAACCAGCTAACCTTCAACCAGCTAACCTTCAACCGTCAACCCTTAACGCCCTTGATGCTCCCTTGCCTTGGGATCATATTGATACGGGAATTGATAAGAATTGGCTCAAGGAAGATTTACAACGGGCGTTAGATGCAGCAACGGTACCGGATTGTTCCTTTGATGGGTGTTCTCACTGTGGTGTGTGTGGGATTGATTTTGGTCATAATGTAGTGATTGAGCCGCCACAGATTCCGCAATTTGCTGGTCACTTTAAACCCAATACTAATAAGGATCAGCGGCTGCGGGTTTGCTTTGGGAAGTTGGGGGATATGACCTTGTTGGGTCATCTGGATTTGGCAAGTCTGTTTGAGAGAGCAGTAAGACGGGCGTCACTGCCAATTCGATATAGTGGGGGGTTTCGGGCTAATGCTCGGATTATGATTGCTAATGCGTTGCCCTTGGGAGCGTCTAGCAGTGGGGAGATTGTGGAGTTTGAGTTAACTGAGAAAATGCCAGTTGAGGAGTTTAGGGAAAGGCTGGTGTCTCAGTTGCCTAAAGAGATTCCGGTGTATGGGGTTGAAGCAGTGGATTTGAAGGAACCTGCGGGAACTCAGCTGTTGGAGAGAGCTGAGTATTTGATTCGAGTTGAGGTAATATCAGAAGCGTCTTGGGAAGAGTGGCAGGGTTGGATTGAAGCAATCAAAGGTAGTAAGGAAATTTGGTGGGAGCGGTTTACGAAGTCGGGGAAGAAGCAGTGGGTGAATTTATGCGATCGCTTATTTGACTTCGAGGTGATCGAACCCCAAAAATCCAAAGATGGTGAAGAGGAGGTTGCGGAGTCTGGGGTGGTTTTGCGGTATGTGGGGAGTTGTTTGAATGATGGCACGATGTTGCGACCAGAGCACATTATTTATATGTTGGAGCAGGTGGCGCAGCGGGAGTTTCGTTTGTTGCATGTTCATCGGCAACGGTTGATTCTGCGCAATTGAGAAATTTGGCGTTGCTGAATTAAGGTATGATTGGCTAAAAATGTGGCGTTGCTGAATCAATCAATGAATATGAGTGGGGTGGACATCCTGCCTGCCCAAAAAGATCCGGTGCGCTTGACCCATTAAGAATTAAATTCGCCACGGGTCGCACCGTCAGGAACGGGCAAGATGCCCATTCCACAAAACTATTCAAATCATTCCATTATTAAGCAACGCCTCAAAGAATGGTCTAAGGAAAAGAAAATCACTGCTTTGATAAGGAAAGCCAATGGTACGGGAGTAATCAAAATTAGCCATTACCCATTACCAATAATTATCTTCTCACTGAGCTGGATTGATCTAGCTAACAATTATTATTTTTAATCCTGCCATTAGGCATAATAGTGTTACAGAAAATAGCATCATTTAAGTCAGCCTTAGCTAATTTAGCCTTTTTAAGATTAGCATGGCTGAAATTAGCCTCACTCAAATCAGCATCATGAAAGTCAACACCTTCTAAATTGGCATAACTTAGGTTGGCGGCTCTCAAGTCAGTATTATACAGTCTTGCACCACTCAAATTAGCATGACTAAGGTTAGCGCCACACAGTTCTTCATAACCTAGGTTGACATTTTTCAAGTCTAAACCGCTTAAGTCAGCCTCGGCACAAATAAAGATTGCTCCGGCTTTTGATGGGTTAAATCCAGTCGGAAACTCAGTGTATGACGTATAGATAGCTTTGGTAAAATTTATACTACTCAGGTCAGCTTTTTTCCAGCCATCAACCCCTAGCATACGGGCATAACTGAGGTTAGCATTGCTCAGGTCAGAATCACCTACGTAAACCTCACATAAGGTAGCATAACTAAAATTGGCATCCCTGAGCTTACTAGTAGCTATATAGATTACAGATAAATCCGCATAACTCAGATCAGTACCACTAAAATCACAGTTTTCCAAGGTTGATTCAGAGGCTACTATATGACTAAGTTAGCCTTAGTAAGGTTAGAATTTTCGATAGTGGTTTCGTATAGGTAAGCATTCCTCA